>JAYVGA010000341.1:0-7237 GCA_043772635.1 Chitinophagaceae bacterium | reverse complement strand
AAACCCCTCTATTTCTCTAAACCTCTATGTAAATTTCACCAAAGCAAAGTCTGTTCTTTTTATAATGAACTTAACGGGCAGCTTTTAAAAATGAATAGCCTAAAAAAATCTAACTCAAAAAAAATCATTAATTTACAGGAGCAAAACAACAGCCCCCTAACAACTCTCATAGCCGCATACTTTTTTTCAAAAAACTAAATCTTTATTTTATGAGACGCATTGCAACATCAAAAATTTACACACTCGTATTAGTTTTTTTATTCAGCTCCTTAACCATAATGGCACAAAACGGAACGGTTACCGGTACTGTAAAAGATGCCGGAGGCAATCCTCTTGGAGATGCATCTGTGGTAGTACAATCGGGTAAGCAGGGTACACGTACCGGTAACGATGGCAGGTTTACCTTAAGCTTGCCGGCAGGCGATTATACACTCATATCCAGCTTTACGGGAAAAACTTTTGATCAGAAAAAAATTAAACTCAGTGCAGGCGAAACAACAACGATAGATTTTGTGCTGCAGGAAGCCGGCGATCTTGAAGGCATAATGGTTATAGGCTCCCGCACTCCAAGAAGGGTATCTACCGAAACGGCTGTACCGGTAGATGTATTAAATATCAGTGAGCTGACAAGGGCCGCACCACAGGCAAATTTAAACCAGATTTTAAATTATGTGGCGCCATCATTTACATCCAACACGCAAACAGTTGCAGATGGTACAGATCATATTGATCCGGCACAGCTGCGGGGCCTGGGCCCCGACCAGGTATTGGTTTTATTAAATGGAAAAAGAAGACACTCCTCTTCATTGGTAAATGTAAATGGCACGCCGGGCCGTGGTTCTGTGGGTACCGATTTAAATGCTATACCCGCTTTTGCTATAGAAAGAATTGAAGTACTTAGAGATGGTGCCGCAGCGCAGTATGGTTCTGATGCCATTGCCGGGGTAATAAATGTGGTGATGAAAAAAAATATAAACAATCTTACCGCTTCCGTATATGGAGGAGGCCATGCAGGTTCCGGCGCTAACGATCATCGTGGAGGTATGGATGGTAAGCAGGTTCAGGTAGATTTAAATTATGGATTTGGTGCAGGTAAAAATGGTTTCGTAAATTTTACGGGTAGTGTAACAGCCCGGGAAGATACCCGCAGAGCCACAGATTTTAATGGCAATTTATTTAATGTGTACAATGCAATTGAAAACCGTGCACTGGCAGGTGGTGTAAATTTATCATCCTTATTCAGCAATATTAGAAATACACCCAACACTGCACAAATTGTAAGCACCATAAAACAGTACGCTCCCAATGTGAGCTATTTAACGGCCGCATTGCAAACTAAAATTCAGGATGCCACAACAAACCTTGATACTTTACAAAAATATTTAAGTGCAGATGTAACCAATAATGAACTGTCTTACCGAGGCCTTCAGAGAAAAGATTTTAATATGCGCATCGGCCAGAGTAAATTAAGCAGCGGGCAAATATTTATTAATGCGGAATTGCCCATTAACGGTAAACATACTTTTTACAGCTTTGGTGGTTATGGTATAAGGCATGGCAACTCCGCAGGGTTTTACCGCAGACCCAATCAAAACAGAACGCTTACAGAAATTTATCCCAACGGATTTTTGCCGGAAATAGTTTCAGATATTACAGATGCGTCTTTGGCATTGGGTGTAAGAGGCAAAGTGTTTTACACCTGGAACTATGACCTGAGCAATACCTACGGACAAAATCAATTTAAATACACTATAGAAAATACCTCCAATGCTACGCAGGGCATTAAATCGGCCAAAACATTTAATGCAGGTAAATTAGGCTTTAGTCAAAATACAACCAACCTCGATCTGTCGCATAATTATGATGTGCTGGCAGGATTAAACTTTGCCTTTGGTGCAGAACTGCGATTGGAAAATTATAAGATTACCGCAGGTGATCAGAACTCTTATGAAAGATTTGATATAAACGGCGCAGCAGCTACACCCACTACGCCGGCAAATCAACTGCCTACAGATTTTTTTAACGCTGGCAGGCCTGGTGGTGCACAGGTGTTTCCGGGGTTCAGGCCGGCCAATGCATTAAGTGAAAACAGAACCAGTGCTGCCGGTTATGTAGATGTAGAGTTAAACGCTACAAAAGCCTGGCTTATAAATGCCGCTTTGCGTTATGAAAATTATTCTGATTTTGGAAACACCTTTAGTTATAAACTGGCTACCAGGATTAAATTAATGGACGGTTTAAATTTTAGAGCTGCCGTTGCTACCGGGTTCAGGGCGCCATCTTTACAGCAAAAGTTTTTTAACTCTACTGCTACACAGTTTTTAGGAGGTGTGCCTTTTGAAGTAGGTACATTTAGAAACGAAGGCAAAGAAGCAAAATTTTTAGGCATCCCTGATTTAAAACAGGAAGACTCCGAAAGTTACAGTGCAGGGTTTACTTATAAAGTGCCGCAAACAAACTTAACTTTTACAGTAGATGGATATTTTGTAAAAATAAAAAACCGCATTATACTTACGGGCCAGTTTGCAAGACCCGGTGGCACGCCCACCGGCGATTTACTTACCCTGCAGCAATTGTTTGACCAGGCAGGTGCTACATCTGCCACATTTTTTACCAATGCCATTAATACAGAATCTAAAGGCGTAGATTTTATTATTTCCAACAGGTTTAAATTTAATGATGTTACTTTAAAAACAGATGTAGCCGGAACGGTTTCTAAAACAAAAAAAGTAGGGGGTATAAAGGCTTCAGAGATTTTAAAAAATACCGGTAACCTTAATAATTATTTTAATGAAGCCAGTCGTATTTACCTGGAGAGTGCAGTGCCCAGGTCAAAGCTTGCCATCATCAATACATTAACTGTAAAAAAATTAGAGTTCTTTTTAAGGCATACTTATTTTGGGCCGGTAAACGAGCCCAACACCGCCGATGTAAATGGTAATGGCATCGTGGAAGGAAGCAATGTAAACGGGCAGTTTATTGCAGTAGAGCATCCCCGCTACGATGGCAGAACCATCACCGATTTTTCTATAGGATACGAAATAAGTAAAACGTTCAGGTTTACCATTGGGGCCAATAATATTTTTGATTTATACCCCGATAGAAATTTAAAAACACAAACGGCTGCCAATCCTTTGGTAGTAGGCGGATACGGTGCGCCGGGCACTATAGATTTAAGCAACAACAACCAGTTTGAATATAGCCGCAATGTTTCTCAATTTGGATTTAACGGGCGGTTTATTTTTGCAAGATTAAATGTATCGCTTGGTAAATAAAAGCTCATATATGATTTAAAAAAATGGGATAACTTATGTTATCCTATTTTTTTTATTAATAAATTTTTATTGAACAATAATTTATTAATAAACATGTTATAGCAGCAAAGCGGATTTAATGTTTTGTGCAACTTATGTTAGCAGAAATATCAATTAAAAGTGATATTAAATTTCATAGCTTCAAAAATAGAGATATGAGAATGGTATAACACGGAGCAAAATAAAATTTAAAAAGATAATATCACGCAGATGTGATTTGTATCACAAAAACAAATAAATATTAGAATACTTTGCACCAATTACAATGCTTATAATGTTCAGGCATGAGTAAATTAAATTGAAAAACGATTGTTAGTTTTGTTTTATTCTGAACATTGAAAAAATATAATAATATTTAAGTTTCAAACTTAACGAAAAACCATTTTTAATAATAGCTATGTTATCCCCCATAACATTCTCATCTTTTAAGGCATACTATAATGTTATGCTTCAGGTTGCAAACAATGTTGCATTTAATTCCTGCAGATGCAATCATTTTCCATAAAATAAAAATTCATTCCATTCAATATTCCATTCAATATTCCTTTAAAAAATCAACTACATTAAAATGAAAACTAAAATTTACACACTGCTCCTGCTTTTACTTACTACAGTATTTTGCAACAATTTATTAAAAGCGCAAACATATAACCTGCATTGGGGTTCTACTGCGTGGGTTGGGCCTACTTATGCAAAAACGCTTACCAATATTGGTGGCTCTGGCATTGGTGCCCAGATAAATATTACCAATAGCGGTTCTGGAGGCAATTCCAGTGCCGTCGGTACCTCAGTGGACAATAATGCTTTTCAAAATAATTCACCCATAGTTGGCGCAACGGGTGGTATAAACTGGTTTTTGCCGGGATCTACAGGCGGTAACCCTTTAGTGCAATGGGTAGATTGGAGTACACTTACTTCAACAGTAACCACCGTAATTACTTTTACAAGACCAGTAGATAATGTATCATTTTACCTGGGAGATATGGATCGGGCAGCTACATTGAGTTATGTTGACAGGTTTACCTTTACTGCACTTAATGGTACAGCATCGGTTCCTAATCCAATAGTTACCAGATTTCAGGCAAGTTTTACAGCACCCGACACTGTATTAATAAGTGGAAACAGTGCCTTTGGTAATCAGGCACTCGCTAATGGTAACTCTGGTACCAGCAGTGCAACAACTCAGGGAGCAACTATACAGGTTCAATTTAGTAATCCAGTAACTAAAATTACCTTGTTTTGGGATCAGGGGCCTGGTGCAACAGGTAACCCTGCGGGCCAGGCAGTTGTTATTGGTGATATATCGTTCCGTAAAGTAATTCCTGAATTTCCACCAACGGCTGATAATTTTTTGAATGCACCAATACCGCAGGGAAATGCTGCAACAGCAATACCTGCATTAACTGCTGCAGATTTAGATGGTACTGTTGCAAGTTATAAAATTGTAACTATTCCTTTAGCAACAGAAGGAGTTCTTATTTTTTGCAGTAATGGTACTGAACCATGTACTGGCACTGTAACATCAATTACAGCAAATACTGTATTAACGCCGGCTCAAATGGCAACCTTAAAGTTTGACCCTTCTCCCGCTTTTACAGGCACAGCAAAATTTACTTTTAATGCTACAGATAATGATGGCAATATCAGTAATACGGCAACTTATTCTTTGGCTGTAATTGCCCTGCCCCCGGTATCTAACAATATTATGGAAAACAGTATGCCCAATACAAATGGACCTACTGCAATACAAGGTTTAAACGCTGCCGATGTTGATGGTACAATAGCAAATTATACCATTACTACCGCTCCACCTGTGGGCGAAGGAGTGCTTACTTATTGCAGTAATGGTACAGAACCCTGCACAGGCACAATAACTACTATTGCTGCAGGTACAGTTTTAACCGGTGCACAAATGGCCACATTAAAGTTTGACCCGGCACCAGGTTTTATTGGTAAATCAACATTTGTTTATACTGCAACAGATAATAGTGGCAATACAAGTAATTCTGCCAACTACACTATTCCCGTATCGGCTTCTGCTACTATAGCAAGGCCACCCCTGGCTGATAATATTATTGCTCAAACATTGAATAACAGTTTAGGCAGTACAGCTATTGCACGATTGCAGGCAAGCGATTTAGACGGAACCGTTGCCTCATATACTATCAGCACCATTCCAACTGCGGGGCAGGGAATTTTATATTGCTGTGGAGGATCTGCAGTAACGGCAGGACAGGTATTAGCGCCTGCCCAGGCTGCAACTTTGCAGTTTGATCCTGCACCCGGATTTACCGGCACGGCTTCTTTTTCTTATTTTGCAATTGACAACTCAGGTTTAACAGGTAACACAGCTACTTATAATCTACCTGTTATCAATACCCCACCTACAGCATCTAATGTAAACACTTTTGTTCCTTTTAACGCAGGGGCAACAACAATTCCTGCATTATCTGGCAGTGATGCCGATGGAACTATAACCGGATATACCATTACAACAATACCACCTCCTGCCCAGGGAATTTTATATTGCTGCGGAGGTACTGCTGTAACAGCAGGGCAGGTATTAACGCCTGCACAGGCCGCCACCCTGCAGTTTGACCCTGCAACAGGTTTTAGCGGTATCGCACCATTTAATTTTAGTACTACAGATAATAATGGTAATGTAAGTTCAGCAGCAAGCTATAATATTACAATGGCTCCGCAGCCACCGGTTACTAACGATATTACAAATGCTGTAATAGCTAATACTGCCGGCTCTACAGTAATTACTTCTTTAATTGGTACAGATGCTGATGGCACAATTGCAAGCTATACTGTATTAAGTGTTCCTGATGCCTCACAAGGTATACTAATTGTTCCCTGTGGTACTGTGCCAAATCCTACACCAACAGGTGCAGTTTGTGTTGGTGGTTTTGCCAGTTTAACAGAAGCCGTACTTACCTTAAATCCAAATGGTATTTCATTAACAACTACACAGGCAGCAGCTTTACGATTTGACCCCGCTGCAGGTTTCACCGGTTTGGCGGCATTTAAATATGATGCGATAGATAATAGCGGGTTAATGAGTAATATTTCTACTTATACCCTTCCCGTATCCGGAACTGGTAATATACCACCGGTTGCAAAAAATGTTTTAGCAGCTTCCATGGCTAATACAAATGGTGCTACCGCAATACCTGCTTTAGTTGGTACAGATGCCGATGGTACTATTGCAAGCTATGCATTAAGTTCAGTGCCATCCGCTTCACAGGGTGTATTAAGTGTACCATGCGGAACAGTGCCTAACCCAACACCACCGGGTGCAACTTGTACGGGTGGTTTTGCTAATTTAACTGCTGCTGTATTAACAGCTAATCCTAATGGTATAGCTTTAACCCCAACGCAGGCAGCCGCAATGCGTTTTGATCCGGATCCTAATTTTAGCGGTAAAGTAGAATTTGCATATAATACAACAGATAATAGCGGTGCTAAGAGTGCAGGGGTGGTTTATACAATTCCTGTAACAAGCATACCACCTGTTGCTAATGCAGTAGTTGCACCTGCCATGTCGCACAATAATGTGGCTACTTTAATTCCCGGGCTTATTGCATCAGATGCAGATGGCACAATTGCAAATTATACTATTGAAAATATTCCACCTGCAGCTCAGGGAATATTAAGTTATTGCAGCAATGGTACAGAGCCTTGTACAGGAACAGTAACCACAATTATAGCAGGCACTGTTTTAACACCTGCTCAAATGGCAACGCTTAAATTTGACCCTGCTGTAGGTTATACCGGCAATGTATTATTTAATTATCATGCCACAGACAATAGTGGTTTAATCAGCAACAGCAGCTCTTACACCATTCCGGTAAGTAATTTGTCGCCGGTTTCAAACAATGTAGAAGCTCCAAAAATGCTTAATATTCTTGGACCAACTG
>JAYVGA010000340.1:0-12294 GCA_043772635.1 Chitinophagaceae bacterium | reverse complement strand
CCAGCATGGCATGAGAGTGCAGGGCAGCCCAGTCATTTATTTATAGATGAAGTGATAGTAAAATAAATTTTGGTCTGACCGTCCCGGTCAGACCAGTTAAGTCCTTCCAATTATCTGTAATAATAAAATATAATTTTTATTAACTATGCTTAAACCATATAAATATTTTAGGAGAAAATTTCATTTAATTTTTACTACCCCCGGCAACCCTTAAACCTGCAATGATTTAAGAGATTCTACCCCTTTGCTCTTATACATCTATCCCAAACATCAATTATTTTACTAAAAGGATTTAAAAAAAAAATAAAATAGATATACAGCAAAATCAAGAAAAAAATTGTCTTACCTGTAGATAAGAACCTACTCCAGTTTAGCAAAGAAATAGTTATGAAATGGGTGTGTAATATAAATACCTTTGCATTTTAAAAAGGTCATTTGTAAAATATTATGTAAGTAAAGAATGGTGATTTTAAAAATACAATGCAGTAGGACGCCATCCTTCAACAAACCCGAATAACTCCTTGACTAAAAAAAAATTGATACCGCACTTTATAATTAAATCAAGAACCGCCTATGAACATGTACGCAGACTCCGGATAACAACATTGTAATAAAACAAAAACGGGAAATGTTCCACCATTCCCCGTTTTGTAATTGATTTTTTGCGGGAACCTTAGTAGTAACACAGCAGGTAACCCATTTTACTATCAAAACATAAATATATGAAATTAATGTACTCTATTGCCAAAACCCGTACGGCTTTAAAAAAGTCTTTGCAGGTAGTTAAGCTTGCAATCTTCATAATTGTTTTTGGCGCTAACCAATCCATTGCGGGAGTAAATGATCCCACCATTACTTTTAATACCATTGAAGCAAACATTACCGTTTCCGGTAAAATAACCAATACCGAAGGAGTTGCTATCCCAGGTGTAACCATCAAAGTTAAAAATTCTACTGCCGGCACTTCAAGTTCTACTGATGGTACTTATTCATTATCTGTACCGGAAGATGCTACACTTGTATTTTCTTCCATAGGATATGAAGAGCAGGAAGTACAGGTAAATGGCCGCACCGTTATTGATGTGAGTTTAAAAAGTTCGGCCCAGCTTATAGATCAGGTAATAGTTGTGGGTTATGGCACTTCCAGAAAAAAAGATTTAACCGGTTCTGTTGCCAGCATTAGCGGAGCCGAACTGGCTAAACAGCCCGTGCTTACTGCTACACAGGCCGTGCAGGGAAAAATTGCAGGTGTGCAGGTTATTTCCAGTGGCGACCCAAATGCACTGCCCATTATACGCATAAGAGGTACGGGTACCATGCTTGGAGGTGCTAATCCTTTATACGTTGTAGATGGCGTTATTAATGATGATATAAGAAATATTAACTCTGCAGATATTGTAAGCTTTGATGTTTTAAAAGATGCTTCTGCTACTGCTATATATGGTATGCGTGCTGCCAATGGCGTAATCCTTATTACCACTAAAAAAGGGAAGCCGGGCAAAATGCTTATTAACTACGATGCCACAGTGGGATTAAAAGAAGCCAGCAATTTAGTAAACATGGCCGGTGCAAAGCAATACGCTAATTATGTAAACGAAGCAAGTGTGTATTATGGCAGTGGCGATAGTATTGTTACACAAACAATGCTGCAAAATGGCGGCAATACAGATTGGTATGACGAGGTTTTGAAAAGAGGTTTTTTTCAAAATCACAATCTCTCATTATCTGGCGGCAGCGATAAAATAAATTATTTTTTTAGTGCAGGATATTTAAGTGATGAAGGGATTATAAGAACCAACAGTTTTGACCGCTTTACCATAAGAAATAACAACGATTATAAAATAACCAGCAAGTTTAAAATATCTACTTTGCTTTCTTACAGCCGTACCGATGTAAGAAACGTAGATATTGGAGTATTTAATGTGGCTTACCGTGCAGCTCCTTATATAGTTGCAAAACAAAATGGCCTGTATGGTAATACCTCTCTGGCTAATAATGTAGGTAATCCCATACTGGACCAGGATAAAAACAACAACACAGGAAAAGGCGACCGTTTCCAGGGAAATATTGTGGCAGAATTAAAACCCCTTACCTGGCTTACGTTACGCTCAAGTTTTGGCGTTGATAAAAATAATTTCAGAAGCCTTAGCTATGGTTACAAATTTGCCAATGCAGGGCCCGACAATGTATTTCTTACTGCCGGCAGCAACCAGGTAAAAAATAAAAGCAGCTTATCTATCGGAGAAAGCCAGGGCAACCGCTGGGTGTGGGACAATACAGCTACCATAACAAAAAAGTTTGGCCAGCATAATTTTAATTTGCTCGTGGGCACCACGGCAGAACAAATAAAAGTAAATGGCCTGGGCGGAACAAGGCTTGATGTGCCCGAAGATAAAGATCAGTGGTACTTAAACGCAGGTTCTACCATTGGTGCCACCAACTTTAATGATGGCGATAAATCTACCCGCAACTCCTACCTAACCAGGTTAAATTACAATTACCAGGATAAATATTTTTTAACTGCCACCGGAAGATATGATGGCACTTCCCGTTTACCCTCCGGTAACAGGTGGGGCTTTTTTCCATCAATAGGTGCTGGCTGGGCCATAAGCAGTGAGCAATTTATGGATGATCAAAAAATATTCAGCAATCTTAAACTTAGAGCCAGTTATGGCAAAGTAGGTAATGATGGCATACCCAGCAACGCTTTTATAGCACTGGCAACCAGCAATCTTCCTTATTTCTTTAATGGTGCAGAAGTTTTAAACTTCAGACTGGAGCAATTATACGATCCGCAAATTCAATGGGAGATAGCTACAGAAGTAAATTTTGGGCTTGATTTTTCTATGTTAAAAAATAAGCTGTCGGGAACAATTGATGTGTACGACAGAAAAACTACAGATGCACTCGTTCGTATCAAAATACCTACAAGTTTAGGCGATGATGAATACATTACCAATGCCGCCAGCTTTACAAATAAAGGAGTAGAACTTGGTTTAAACTGGGTAGATAATATTGATAAAGACTGGAAATATAATATTGGTGGCAATATAGCTTTCAATAAAAACAGAATTGAAAATTTAAATGGCGGACAGGCCATTCCTGATGGTGGCGTAGGTGGCCAGGGCAACACTACGCTTTCAGATAATGGTCAACCTATTGGTAGCTTTTATTTGTGGGAAGTGGATGGCATATTTCAAACTGCTGCAGAAATTGCAGGTTCGGCACAGCCAAGCGCTAAGCCCGGCGATTTAAAATACAGGGATGTGGATGGTAATAAAGTAATAGATGCAAAAGACAGGGTGTTCCAGGGTTCTTACCAACCCAAGTTTACTTACGGCATTAACGGAGGGCTGAGTTATAAATCCTTTGATCTTTCTGTTGCTGGTTATGGCACCGGTGGAGGAAAAATTTATAATGGAAAAAAAGCAGCCCGTGGAGATTTCAGAGATAATATAGAAACCGAAGTGGCCAACAACAGGTGGACACCCAATAATACCAACACCACTATCCCAAGGGCAAATTTAAATGAACTGCCCGCCTCTACTTATTTTTTAGAGAAGGGAGATTTTTTCCGTATTAATAACCTCACCATTGGTTATACTTTGCCAATAAAAACATTGTCGGTTATAAAAATGCAAAGCCTGCGGGTATATGCAGCAGTACAAAACCTGGCTACATTTACAAACTACAGTGGTTTTACACCAGAGCTTACACCCACTGGAGACAGAAGCAGCACTTTGGCTGGTGGTATTGAATCTTCTATTTATCCTACTACCCGAACCTTTGCTTTTGGTGTAAATGTGGGGTTTTAATTTATTAAACTTTTAATAATTGATTATGAAAAATAAAAATATAATTTTTGCTTTTGCTTTAGGAGCAGCAATTTTTTTTGGCAGTTGTTCCAAAAGCTTTTTAGAAGTGGACCCACAGGGCCAAACAACAGAACAGTTAGCATTAACCGATCCTGATGCCGCATCAAAACTGGTAGGCGGCGTGTACAACTCTTTATACTCCGGAGGATTTGGTAAAACTACCGTGGGTTTTTTATGGGCAATTTCTAACGATGTAGCCAGCGATGACGCAGATAAAGGAAGCACACCCGGCGATTTTTCGCCACTCGGAGAAATTGATAATTTTACCCATACACCCGGCAATTTTATATTTGATAATATCTGGAGCGGCCATTACAGCGGTATTGTTGCCGCCAATAAAGCCATAGATGTTTTAGGTAAAAGCACTATTGAAACAAATACAAAAAGCAGGTTGCTTGGCGAAGCAAGATTTTTGCGTGGTTTATATTATTTCAACCTGGTTCGTTTTTTTGGTGGAGTTCCCAAAATTACCAGGGCTTATTTACCAAGCGAGGGTAACAGTGATTCGTTAAATACCCGGGTAAGTGCAGCAGAAATTTATGCAGTAATTTTAGCGGATCTTCAGTTTGCTGCAGATAATCTGCCCTTGAAAGGTGATGCCGCAACGCAAACGGGCAGGGCAAACAAAGGCGCTGCTGAGGCTTATCTCGCCAAGGTTTACCTGTACCAGAAAAACTGGCAAAAAGTATTAGACCTAACCAATTCGGTAATCAATTCTGGCAAATATGCTTTGGTTACCGATTACAATTTTATCTTCCGTGAAAAATCTGTGGGCGGCCAGGGAGGAAACAATAACAGCGAATCTATTTTTGAAGTGCAAACGGGTATAAACGCAGGAGAGAATGCTGTAAGCCCTTTGTTTAGTAATGGCCAGGGGCCAAGAGGCAGGGGCGGCTGGAACGATTTAGGATTTGGATTTAATACCCCCACAACAGATCTAGCTGGTGTTTACGAAACAGGCGATACCAGGAAAAACGCTACCATTATATTTATTAATCCAACCGTACCGGGCAATAGTACCGGCACCCTTTTATGGGATGGCTTCCGCATTCCTTCAAAAGATTCTGTAGAAAACGACCGGTATAGTTATAAACCATACCACAGCACTATTGCCGAATCTCCCCAGGTAACAGCCAATAAAGACACTAAGCCAAAAAACATCCGTTTAATGCGCTATGCAGAAGTGTTGCTGATGTATGCCGAAGCAGCAGCCATGCTGGGCAATGCAGATGGGGCAAACAAACTTAACCAGGTAAGAAGCAGGGCCAATTTATTGCCCACTACACTCTCACAGGCTAATGTGTGGAAAGAAAGAAGAACGGAACTGGCCATGGAACAGGACAGGTTTTTAGATATTGTTCGCCAAGGCAGAGCGGGTGCAGTTTTAAGAGCGCACGGCAAAGCATTTGTAGATGGCAAGCACGAGCTTTTTCCCATACCACAGGCTCAGAGAGATTTAAGCGGAGGAAGACTTACACAAAACAACGGTTATTAATAATTAATCATCTTAAAAAAATATTATGAATACTTATTTAAAAATTAAAAATACCATCCTCTTATCATTATCGCTGGTAATTGCAGCATCCAGTTGCACCAAAGTAGAAAAAGATGATAGTGTTACCAAGGGTGATGCGCCACCTGTAGCAGGAGGATTTACTAATTCTTCTGAAATAGCACCCACTAACCTTGTAGCCCATTTTACTTTTGATGGTACTGTGGCAGATGCCAAAGGAGGCGTTACTGGCGGTGCATTAAACAATGGCGGCAGCTTTACTGCCGGAAGAAAAGGATTAGCCTATACGCCCACCGTTACCAATAACAAAACCAATACTTTTATTTCTTATTCAAACCCTGGGCCTGTGGCAACGCTAACAAGTTTTACCATAACAATGTGGGTAAATACTGCCAAACATGATGGAGGTGCACAAGGCATTTTTACACTTACAAAAGATGATGGCTCTTTTTGGGGTAACTTTTTTTTAATGGTAGAAGGCAACAACTCTACAGATAATAAAATGTTTATGAAATTGCATATGGAAAAAAACAATGCTCCTTTTGTAGAACATTGGCTGGAGCCATTTGGCGATTTCCGCCCCGATGATATGTACAATGCCTGGAGGCATATAGCCTGGACCTATGATGCGGCCACATCAAAAGTAGGCTGGTATATAAATGGTCAAAAAAAGACACTGCCACCCGGAGCTGAAGATAGAAAAGCAGATGGAACAGGTACCGCACTGGGTGCGCTTAATTTTAAAAATCCTGCAAAATTTGTAATAGGTGGAATGCAAAATCATTTAGGTGCACCGTATAATACACCAGAACCATGGATGCTTAATTTTACCGGAAAACTGGACGAATTCAGGATTTACAATAAAGCACTTTCTGAAATAGAAATAAGTGCCATACAGGTTTTAGAACGCCAGGGCAGGTAACACATCCGCAGTTTTAATACAATAATTTTAAAGAAGGTTGCAGGCAGAATAAATCTATTCTATTGCAACCTTTCTTTTTTTGCCATTAATTTTTTTAAATCAAGTCTATACGATCCGCATACAAAATATTTTATTCCTGGTGGGCTGCTGTTGGCAGATGGTTGCAAAAAAAACAATAACAACACTCCCTTTTATTGCCGAAAACTTCCGTATTGTCAGTATTGCCATCAACAACAATAATAATATTTCTTAATTATAATTATTGCAAAGCAAATCCAGAAAATTTTATGGTTACAGCGTTCGGCGTGGGGCCTCACCGCCAGTGATATTGAAAGAGGTTACAAAAAATTACCAGGAAATGCGAAGCAAAAAACTTTACTTTTTTTATCCTCTAAATAAAACACTTCTTATCAAACTATGTTTTATTATACCAACAACCATATTAATAATTGCCATAAAAAAAATAAAAATTATAAGGCCCTTAAAGTTCAGGATATTATACTAAATTTAGAGCCTGATTGCTTTAGATATGCCATTGCTATATAACCAAAACTACGATTTACAAATAAAAGAACTGCAATACCAGGTTGCCGCTTACGAGGATCAAACTGCCTACAAAACACTTTTTTTTCATCTCTTTCCTTCCCTGCAAAATTTTGCCTTTTCTATTGTTAAGAGCAGGGAGCTGGCAGAAGAGATAGCTTCCGACTTAATGCTGGAAGTTTGGATAAGGCGCCAAAAGCTAATGGAAATAGAAAACCTGAAACTGTATCTTTTTGTAGCGGCAAAACACGCAGCTATAAATAAACTGAAACAGGAAATAAAAAATTCAAAATTTTCTATAAACGATATGCAGGTAGAATTTATTTCAGAATATGGCAATCCTGAACAATCTGCAGAATTACACGAACTGCAAATCACCATAACCAGGGCGGTTAAGGAACTCCCCCCTTCCTGCCAGCTCATTTATAAGCTGGCCAAAGAAGACCGCCTGAAGTATAAGGATATTGCACACCTGCTAAACCTCAGCATTAAAACCATAGATAACCAACTGGCTGTGGCTTTAAAAAAAATAGCACAATCTCTTAAGTTTTACCACGCAAAAAAAAATAATAGCTGATATAGGGGATTTTTCTTTTTTCTCTCTCTTGCTTTATTAAGAAATGAACAACGACAGAATCTGGATATTACTGACCCGTAAATTATCGGGTGAAGCTTCGCTCACAGAATTGCAGGAGCTGGAGTTGCTGTTAAGCCATCAGCCCCAATCGGGTGAGGCAGTAAAAAATGTATCCGCCTGGTGGGCTATAGATGAAACAAAAGATACAGAGTTTATGGAGGCCACTTACCTGCTCCACCTGCAGCGCATGAAAGAAAAAGGTGTTCCTTTAAATACAGATGAACCGGTTTTACAGGAAGCAGCTGTATTTAATGAGCCTGCAAAAAAAACATCTCCGTTCCCTAAGATTGCCATTGCAGTTATGGTTATGCTCCTTTTTTTCAGCACATGGTTTTTTTTTAAAACAGAAAAAAATATTGCTTTTAAAAAACCCATGGTTTCATCAGAAGAGGTTTTAACCCATAACGGTTCCCGTACAAAAATTTTATTGCCCGATGGATCTAATGTTTGGCTAAACTCTGGCAGCAAACTTAATTATGGTAAAAATTTTGAAACCGGTAAAAGAGAAGTGTATTTAAGCGGCGAGGCTTTTTTTGATGTAGTAAAAAATCCCCTGCGTCCTTTTATAATTCATACTGCTGCCATAGATGTAAAGGTACTGGGCACCCGGTTTAATGTAAAGGCATATGCTGATGATAAAACTACCGAAACCAGTTTAATAAGGGGTAGTGTGGAAGTGTATTTAAAAAATAACCCTTCAAAAAAATATGTATTAAAGCCAGATGAAAAATTAGTACTGCTTAATGAAGTTTTAAAAGAAAAAATTAAACCCAATAAAATATCAACAATTGCAGTGCAGCCTGTGGTACAAATAAAAGCATTAACCTATTTAAAGAACAGTGAAACAGATATAGAAACCAGTTGGACCAAAAACATACTTTCTTTTGAAGATGAAGAATTTGCTGAAGTGGCCAAAAAAATGGAGCGCTGGTATGATGCAAGTTTTGAATTTAGAAACAAACAACTGGAACAGCAATACCTGAGCGGATCTTTTGAAAAAGAAAGCCTGGAACAGGCAATGAAAGCTTTAAAATTTTCAACTGGTTTTAATTTTAAAATAGAAGGTAAAAAAATATTGATTTATTAAATTCCAAAACTTAAACGCTTGCACTTATGAACAATTATTTAGATTCAGGCTAACCCAAAGGGATAAGGAAACAGCAAATGTTAGCGCATTCCCTGTTTTTGCAGCTAAAATTTCCGGGGCCGGCAGGATATTACGAATCAATTACCGGTTTTTACACATTCATTCTACCAAAACATAGATTATATGAAAATAGGTTATACCATTGCTAAGGGCGCAAGAGCCTTACAAAAGCCATTTTTAATTATGAGAATAGCATTAACATTAATGATTTTTTGCACGCTTACTTCCTTTGCAGGAATAAGTGCACAAACCATTACTATTAATGCCAGTAATAAAGAAATTGCAAAAGTGCTTACTGCTATAGAAAAGCAGGGCCATTACCGTTTTATCTTTAACAGCCGGCTTAAAGATCTTAAACAAAAAGTATCGGTAACTTTTACCGATGCCATTATAAATGATGTACTGCAAAAACTTTTTGCAGGAACAAACCTTACCTATGTAGAGCTGGAAAACAATTTGGTAGCAATCCGCTCCGGCAATGAAGCTGAGTTTGATAAAACAGTTGCAGGTAAAGTAACCAATGAAGCAGGTGAGCCGCTTTCATCCGCATCGGTTGTTGTAAAAGGCACCAATACCGGAACCTCTACAGATGCCAGCGGAAATTTTGTAATTTCTGTGGCAGAAAATGCAGTACTGGTAATTTCTGCTGTGGGCTATGAGCCTGTGCAGGTTTCTGTGGCAGGCAAACAACAACTGTCCATCAAATTAAAACAATCGCAAAGAGCCATGGATGAAGTTGTAGTAATTGGCTATGGTACTGCAAGCAAAAGAGATTTAACCGGTTCTATAGTAAAAATAGCGGGTAAGGATATTGCCGATAAGCCTAATACAAATCCAATAGCAAGTTTACAGGGTAAAGTAGCTGGTTTATCGGTGGTTAACAATGGTACACCCGGTGCGGCACCCGATATTCGTATTCGTGGTACTATCAGTATTGGATCAGTTCGTCCTCTTTATGTGGTAGATGGAATTTTTAATGATAATATAGATTTTATCAATCCTAACGATATTGAGTCTATCGAAATTTTAAAAGACCCCTCATCTCTGGCCATTTTTGGAGTAAGAGGAGCTGCTGGTGTAATTGCAGTAACAACCAAAAAAGCAAAAGCTGGGCAAATAACAATAAATTATAATTTTTCTTTAGGTACAAAAAAATTGGTTGATAAAATTAACTGGGCAAGTGCAAGTCAGTTTAAAGAATTATATGATGAAGAGAGGATCAATGCTGGGGGAACGGCACTTCCCGCCTCTTTTTATAATACATGGAACGGAAATACAGACTGGATAGATGCTGTTACAAGAACAGGTAACTTCAATTCTCACAATTTGAGTCTTTCGGGCAGCACCGAAAAAAACCGGTTTACCATGGGTATGGGTTATGTAGGTGATGAGGGAATCATCAGGCATGAAAAATTAGAGAAGATCCTTTTTTCAATGAATGATGAATTCAAATTATCTAAAAATATAAAAGTAGGATTCAATTTTAATGGAGTAAAGCAAAACAACCCTTTCGGGTATGCAACCAATGCACTAAACGATGCAAGAAAAGCTATCCCTAATGCTTTTGCTAATACCAGAACCGTTTTTACCAAAAACCCGTATGGAATTGATAGCTTGAACCAGGAAATGTATTATGAGTTGCCAACTTTTCAAAATTCGGGTGTGGTAAACCCCCTTATTAGATTGGAAAGGGAATGGAATAAAACCATAGATATAGAATACAGGACGGTAAGCAGTGTTTTTGCAGAAATCAATTTCTTAAGAGACTTTACATGGAAATCTACTGTATATACCGATTTGGGCAACAGGAATACCAGGGTATATAGACCTGTTTATTATTCTTACGACCTAAATGATAACAAGCCTTATCTTGTTAGCCCCGTTTCTTCGGTAACAGAAGCAGATAATAGCTACAAAAGCTTTCAGCAGGATCATACCCTTACCTATAAGAAAAAATTTGAAGATCACCAATTAACCCTACTTGGAGGTTTTACAACTAATTATAACGAATATAGGGGAAGAAGTGCATCTGTACAGCAAAGTGTAACCGGCTCCCCTATACCAGATGATAAAAGGTTTTGGTTTATTAATAATGGTTTTGGGTTACAATCATCTCAAAGAGCTTCTTCTGATCAGTCGGAAAAAGCAACTGTTTCTGGATTGATAAGGGCTATTTACAACTATAAAAATAAATATTATTTCAATGCTTCATTCAGAAGGGATGGTTCATCACAAATATCAGCAGTAAACAGGTGGCAAAATTTCTGGGCTTTAGGAAGTGGTTGGGAAATAAGTAAAGAAAATTTTATGAGCAGTGTAACAGCCATCAATTTTCTGAAATTGAAAGCCTCCATTGGGGTTTTGGGTAACCAAAATACCTATGGGTTCCCTTATCCATTTTACCCAGGTTTAAAACAGGGCCTGGCCGCTGTTTTTGGCGATCTTTTGTATAATGCGTATAGCCAGGCATATTTGCCAGATGCAAACTTGAAATGGGAGACTGTTCATGCTAAAGATATCGGTATTGAAATAAATGCTTTTTCAAACCGCCTTCATTTTGAAGCGTCGTATTTTGATAAGGTTACAAAAGACCTGATGACTTATATCGTCGGCATTAATGGTGCTACCGATGGATTAAAAAATATCGGAAGCGTTAAAAATAATGGGTTAGAGCTATCAGCTTCCTGGACACAAAATTTTTCAAAAGACCTTACTTTAACAGTTAGCAGTAATTTAACTACGTATAATAATAAGGTACTGGAATTGGCAACTGAAGATTTTGCAATAATTGATGGCCCCAGCAGAACTTTGGTAGGGAGACCAATTGGCTCATTTTATGGATATGTTGTAGAAGGTTTATACCAATCCTATTCAGATAAATTAAAATCACCGGTTAATACTGTATATAGCTATGGCCCTGGTGATTTTAAGTATAAGGATGTTAACGGGGATGGAGTTATAAATGAAAAAGACAGGACTGTTATTGGAAACCCCACTCCTGACTTTACTTATGGGGGCTCGGTTGCACTAAGCTATAAGGGCTTCGATTTAGGCGTTGATTTTGGTGGTGTATATGGCAATGAAGTATTTAGGGATTGGGGCGGAACAGAATCTTCATTTCAAAGAGTTAACTATGCGTCTTTTATGACAGAAAGATGGCATGGGGAGGGTACATCAAACTGGGTTCCTATTTTGGGAACAGACCACCTTATCAATAATCAATATTCTACTTTTAGTATTGAAGATGGAAGTTATTTCAGGATAAGGAACATTCAGATAGGTTATAATTTTATTGGAAACACATTATCAAAAATGAAAGTTGTAAAAAGTCTTCGGTTGTTTGGAAATGTACAGAACCCGAAAACTTTTAAGCGTAATCAGGGTTATACACCAGAATATGGAGGTAGTGCAACAAGGTTTGGAGTAGATGGAGCGGCGGGTGCAATTCCTGTAGTAGCAACTTTTGGAATAAACGTTACGTTTTAATTAATTTTAAACAAGCAAATTTTTATTTATGAAAAATATGTATAAAACATCTGGAATTATTATTCTTTGGGCTTTACCACTTTTGTTTATGGTAAGCAGCTGCGAAAAATTCCTGGATCGGAAGCCATTAACGGCTACACTAGATGATATTAAACAAGGAGGAATTGAAAG
>JAYVGA010000339.1:0-9322 GCA_043772635.1 Chitinophagaceae bacterium | reverse complement strand
GGTCATGTGTTTTTAATTTTATCAAAACGAAATCTCTTAACTGAAGAAGTGATAACACAATCATTTGGTTTTTACCCACGGGTGCCGGTAACGTTTCTTATAAAAAAAGTAAGGTCAAAAATTTTGAATAACAGCAACAGGGAATACAATGCATCTGTAGAAAAAAAATTAACTGCGGTTGAGTTTGCATTGATACTGGAAAAATGTACAGCGCTGTCAAAAAAGAAATACAGTCTAAAAAAATACAATTGTTATGAATATGCACTGGAAGTTTTTAACGCTTTGCCAGGCATTGAAAAGCTGCCTGTGAGTACTGTAAAATTTCCTTTCATTTTTGGAAGGGGAGGTTCGCCCTGTGGCCTTTACAGCGATTTAAAAAATTTATTATCTGCCGGCTCATCATGGGCAGCTTTTATAAGGATTGGAACATTTAAATCACCGGATGATGCGCTTGCAAATTTATTAATAAATCATTAGAGAATATTTCACAAACTAAAATTAAAAATTATGGAAAAGTTATTAATGCTGTTATGTTTGATGGGTTTATTAAGTACAACTTATGCGCAGGAAGATAAGATGGATAAATACAAACGGCTCACCAAACTGTTTGCTGCCTGGGACATCGCCAAGGTTTCAGGAAATGAGCCTTCCTTTTCGCCGCTTCCGGGATTCCAGGGCGGAGTGGAATTTTCGCTTGCAAATATTTCAAAAGAACTGCTGCTGGGTGCCGGTATTAATTATTCTATGCAAGGTGGAAAATCCAAATCGTATGAATATATACCAGGTGGTAATTATGGCAATAGTACTTCCAACCTAAGGCTTAATTATCTCAACTTTCCGGTGTTTGCACATTATGAAAAAGAAGGGCATGGCTTTTTTGCAGAAGCAGGCTTGCAGCCCGGTCTTTTATTAAGTGCAAAAACAAAAGGTTCCAACAGCTCCGACATAAAAGCTGATTTAAAAAAACTTGATGTAGCGGTAATTGCCGGGGTGGGATACAAATTTAAAAATAAGATAGGCGTTGGCTTGCGTGTTGCGCCCGGCCTTACCAACATAAATAAAAACAAAGACCAAACCAGGGCCCGCAATATGGTGGCTGGCCTTTCAATATCTTATTCGTTATAAATGCATGGGTTCGGCCGCATTAAATAACCATCCACAATAAAGCTGTGTTATGCCTAAATACATAATAGAAAGAGACATGCCCGATGCAGGCAAACTTTCGCAGGAAGAGTTAAAAGAAATGGCGCTCGTTTCATGCGAAGTGCTGATGAATATGCCTGCGAAAGTACACTGGGTAGAAAGTTATGTAACAGATAACAAACTGTACTGTGTGTACATAGCTCCCGATGAAGATGCGTTGCTGGAACATGCAAGCTATGGGGGTTTTTCGGCTAAGAAAATAAGCAAGATTAAACAAATTATTGATCCTGCAACTGCAGAAGAATTTAAAAATAAATAATTTACCAATGCTTCGAAAATATTATACAGGCATCCGCCTGAAAGGAATACTTGTAATACCTGTTGTATTTAACTATTTTGTTCCGTAATGAGTACAGGTTACCTTGCTGCTTTAGGAACATTATTTGCCTGGACAATTTCAAACTTTGTTCTGGCAAAGCTTACACGTCTTGTGGAGCCTTCCATACTAAACAGGGCAGCACTTTTTTTCAGTATTTTTTTATTGGGCTTACTGGTTTGTATAGTAGATGAACTTGCACCATGGCAATTGTTCACCCTTCCAAATTCTTCTAATTGGCTATGGCTGGGTCTTTCAGGTATTCTTGGCAAGTCTATCGGAGATTATTGTGGTTTCTGTTCTATGCGTATTTTAGGAGTAAGGCGGCGAAGTATGATCAGCACTTTGGGGCCTGGTTTTACCTGGTTATTTGGATTGATTATATTAAATGAAAAAATGAACTGGGTAGGCGTTGCTGCCATGCTGCTCACCATTATTTCTATACTGTTACTAATAAACAGCAGCACCGAAAAAGAAGAAGTTAAAAAAGAAAAGTTTGGCTTACCACTGCCGGGTCTTTTGTTTGGCATTGCCGCTGCTGCATTAACAGGTCTTGCATTTATTTTGTCAAAGAAAACTTTTATAGAAACGGGAAGAGAAATATCTGAATTTCATGGCACATGGATTCGCATTGTAGTGGCGTTTCTGACTATAATGCTGGTTGATACAGTCCGTAATAAACACACGGATTTTATTAAACAATTCTTTTTTAATAAGCAAAAGGGCACCTTACTTTTTTTTGTAATTTTATTTGGAGCTGTACTTGGTTTATCATTTTCATTAATAGCCATAACCCGCATGAATGCAGCAGCGGCTTACACTATTTTTTCTATGCTGCCGGTATCTGTTATTTTAGTGAGTGTGATCGTGTATAAAAAGAAAATTTCCTTACAAAGCTGGTTATATTCAATACTGGCAATTGCAGGAGTTATGGTATTGGTGTGGAGAGATGTTATCATCAGGTTTTTTTGATTAGACCAGAATGCCCTCAATTATGCTTTACAATCTACCATTAAGGGTCGGTAGCAGGTAGCTGCCACATTAATGTAAAAGCCTTGCAGCAAATTGAGAGGCTTTTTTATTTAAAAAAACACTCAGATTTATTTTTTATTTTGTGAAATTATTAGTGTGCAGTAAAACAAAACATGGAAGGCAACAAATAGGTAAAACAGCAATCAACTAATGTGTATAATGTTTGGCCAATTAAGAGGCGTGAAAGTTACTTTTGTTATAAGGGCATATGCAGTATATACAATATTTACATATTAAAAAATCCCCGGCACTTATTTTACCGGGGATTTTTTAAGTTTTATTCTGTGCAACAAACAAACGGCACCGCTGTTAATGGCGATGAACGCAGTATACGGTAATGCCCAAGCCCACTGCTCAGCGGCTTTACCGGATCGTTAAAAGCATCGCTTCCATCATTGTCAAAATTTATTAAATTAAGATTGGGAGCATCAATAAATGTAAAAGAAATATCCAGCGTTTTATCAAAATCAACGGCATCAAAAGAACGGTGCGTTGTATATAATTGTGTATAGTTTTGCTGAAGCCTTGAAAGAAATAGCAGACATCCTGTTTTTAAAACGATAACAACGAAATACTAAAAGAGCCCTTCAATATGAGAGCTCTTTCTTAAATTTTGTGTTTTGCAGCCTAAGATAAATTGATGCACCAACGGATTTATCAGCGCCTGCTAAGAATATTCTTACTAATTTCTTTTCCTTGTGCTATACCTGCATCAATGCTAAACTGATAATGAATACCTCCATATAATCTCGATTGCGAAGCCTCCAATCCAATAGCCTCAAAGGAGGAATAGGTTCTGGGTGCAAATCCTAAATAATCATAAGTGTGGTCGGTAAAAGGTCCTATGTTTCCAAACAGGTTTTGCATAATGCCCGCTGCGCCAACCGAAAGCACGGCATGTGCCGAAGTATATTCGGGATGTGGTGGCGTGGTGAGGTGAGAGGTCCATGCAGGATAATTCATTACATCTCGTATGTAGGTTATGGGCCTCACCAAATTATGGCGGTACTTGGCTTGCCAGCAACTGATTAATCCATCGTGTACCGCAGCACCGCTAAGTGCATAAGCAAGTGCCGCAACGTCCAAAGCTGAGGCTTTTTGACGAACCACCTGTTGCACAATACTTACCCAATGCCCCGGCGATGTTTGCCCCGGTACGTCTCTCCAAAACATAGCCATTGCTTTTTGTTCGTCAGTAAGCGTCTGCGATACATCATATACCTGCTTCACTATTTTATAAAAGGCAGAAGCAGGGTCGGTAGAATAAGAAGGCGGAGCTGCCGGTGCAGCAATATCAGTGCTGCCTGCAATAACAGACCGGTTATTACCCCAGTATGGCGTAGAAGGAGGAGCTAAAGCCGGAGGCGTTGGCACCCATAAACCGGCACCTGTGGGCGCCGTGTAAGGATTGCCTGCATTTTTGTAACCATCGGTTTCGGCCCAGTTAAACACTGCCGTTGCCACGGCTTTTCCATAGTTGGCCGATACGGTAAGTTTGCCTTGATCCTGCGAGGTAAGATATTGCTGGTACAATGCATTTTCCAATGAATCTATAGCGGCTTTATCAGCGGAATTGGCACCAATAAAAAATGCTTTATTAATAGAGGCCAGAGCAGCATTAACATTTGCGGGGTAATAATAATCTTTAGAATGTCCTTTCTGAGGAAGGCCGGTTAAGCCATTCCAGTTACCCGGCCATAGTGATTTGCCGGGAAGCCCCGGCGCCAATGCCTCCAATGCGGTGATACCCGCATATACATAGTGCCTTGAAAATGCCTGGTTGGGAATGCCGGTAGCATTACGCATCAGGCGCAGTTGCATTGCCATCCATTTATCTAAAACTTCTGCCGAATGTTTACCGGCAGCGTTGTTGCCTTCATTGTTTTTTTTACAAGAGCCAAGCATTGCAATGGAGGTAGCCATAGCCAGTAAAAAGGTGGCAATAGCTTGCCTGGCCGACCAAAAAGTTGTTGTCATAATTTGTAAATTTTATAATGATTAATGATTTATAGTGTAATCAATTGGAGGGGCAATCAGCAAACAGTGATAGGTATGCAGACAGGTAGTAAATCTTCACAAACAGTATTACCACATTTGCAACTCCAATAATTGCCTTTAATAATTTTGCTCTTTTAATTGTAAAGCTTTCGTCTTTTGTTACGAATTTTTTGAATGGCATAGTTGCGTCCATTTAGTGCCATTCCATACAAGAACAAGGGTATCGTTATCTTCCAATCCTGCACCGCCTGTACCAGCAAAATCTGCATTAGGGCCTTCTGCAAAACGAATATCTTCAAACTGATTGGCAAGTTCTGCTACCAAAATCAATAGCTGCCCCGGTGCGATTCCATTAGTGAGAGATAAACCAAGTATGCCATTTCCTCCCAAATACCTTATAGATATATAAGCGTTACTGCCAACATTTATCAGCGTGTTGCCGGCTGAAACAGTGACCTGCACGGGTTGAAACGCAACGGTACCGTTTACATGAAGCTGGGCAATGGGAAACGGAACATTGATACCAACTTTGTTTGTTCCTGCACCCATGATGATATTGCCACCCGGTATGTCGTTAATAAATACTTCGGCATTATTTCTTCCACCACGGATGTAGGTATGTTCTGTTGCAGTAGAGTTAATATGGCTATGGTATTGTGTGCCGAAGAATGTGGCAGTGGATGCAGCACCCATATTTCTGGAAACAGAAAGTGATGCATTGCTGAAAGTTGAGCCAACAAGTACATTACCCGATGAGGTTAGCCTTAATGCAGTAACCGGCGTTGGCATGTTAGTATTTGCCGCACCATTGGGGAACATATCAAAATACATTCCGCCGTTATTGGGATCTACATATTGAACTGCAGCAAAACCATTACCGATGTATTTACTGCCTGCATTATAATATTGATTAAAGCCAACAGATGGCCAGTTTGTTTGCAAGGAAATACCGGAAGATTCTCCACCAAAGATGGCGCTGGTGGTGCCAACGGTGCCGTGCAATTCAAGTTTTGCACGGGTGGGTGTAGCAGTGCCTATGCCTATGTTTTGTGTAAAACCCTTGGGTAAGTTCAGGGCAGCAACAAGTAAAATAAATATACTTTTCATACCATTGTTTTTTTGTTTGTTAGAAAACGACTTGATGTTACAGGAAAGTGGAGACGGATATTCTTCCGCACTTTGTGCAGGAGATAAATACATGCCTGGTGCAAACGATGAAAGATTACTGTTACATTATCATCCATCATTTCAATTTAGTTACCACTATAGAAACTTTATTTCCTGATTGCCGCAGCTAACAAATTCGCAGGCGCAGTTCATCCTGCAATGTTTCAATGCTTGTTAATACTCCTGGTATCAGCCTGGCTGCTTCATTAATACGTGTCCGTACAGTATCAAGTATCCTGTTTTTTATATTTCCTTCAATACGGCCCTCCACTATTTCTTCCACTATTTTTGTGATGCCCAGGCTAATAGAAGTAACCCACCAGGGCCAGTCAACATCTACAGAAAAAGAACGGTAAAAAACTGTTACCGTATTTCCAGGGCCCACTCCTACGCCAACTTTCATGTCCACGTTAAAATCGGGGTCGGGAAAATTATTGATGGCGGCTTTCAAGCGCAGTCTTACAGTGATGCCAGTGTTATCAATTTCTACCTGGGTTTGTGTACGCTTCGATAAATCGTTACTGCTGCTATCATTATACTCCTTGATACTGGCATCAACAGCCCTGATTATTTGATCCCGCACTAAACTTTCAGGAATAGAAGTTATGCGGCAGGTACTATCATTAACATCAACAGCTACACGACCTAAATTGCGTGTAATATTGCAGGTTGTATGCAGCGATATTGCATAGGTACTGTCAACAATGGGGTTCACCACTTTTGTACCATCCATTGGCACTGCCACTCCATTTATTTTAAATTGAGCATTGCACTGGCCTGTGCGGTTAATGTTCCAGCGCAAGGTAACCGGCTGCCCGGGGCTTACGTTTGCAGGCGAAGCGGTAAAAGAAACAAGCCTGAATTCGGAAACACATTCAATTGCTTTATCAAGCATTTCTGGTGTACAAGGCATAAAAAAAGTTTTAAAGGTTATAAAATAATTAAAACAAGGAATGGGTTATTGCAACTGCCATACCTCGTTTTTTTAGCCGAAAAAATAATTGTTTCCTTGTTGCGCCATGAAGTATCTTCTCTTTGCCTGCTCTTACAGCTATGTTCCTTTTGCAGTTGCATAAGAATAATTTATGCAGCTGTGTTCTTTATTATTTTTTGGCGAAAGAATCTTCATGCGGTTTAATTCCTACACAAAATTGCAGCGAAGTATATTGAAGCTATATGCTGTGGAGTTCAGGTTTTTTGCAAAAAAGTTCAAACTGCCAGTACTGTTCTTTCAGCAGCTTTTCTTCGATAATTCAATGGAGTAGTTCCTGTTTTTTGTTTGAACAAGCGGCAAAAATGAGCGGCGTTTTCGAATCCGCTGTTAAATGCAGCATCGGCAATAGTTGTTGTGGTTTGCACCAGTAATTTTTTGGCATGCGCCAGCTTTTTTTCTATAAGCCAGCGGCCGGGAGTTGTTTTATAAATGGCCTGAAAATCACGCTTGAAAGAAGATATGCTACGGTGGGTCATTCTTGCGTATTCTTCTATTCCCAGGTTATAGGCATAATTGGTTTCCATTATTTCTTTAAAGGGAGTAGCACCTTCTTCCCCGATGCTCAACAGGTGACTATGCAATTCTTTGTTATCGGGATTATTAATGAAATGAAGAAGTAGTTCTTTAAATTTTAATTCAAGGATTTCTTCGGGTATGTTATCGGCAAGTACAAAATATTGAATGATGGATTCATAAAAACCTCTAATCATATCATCATCGTAAACCGAAATGATAGCAGGTGTTGAAACTGCCGGTGATTTTTGATTACCTATTGAATAAAATTTAGAAAAAGAATGCAGAAAGGAATCGGGCATCATAAAAACCACAATACAAAAAGGCTCTTCAAAATGCTGTTCAACAATGCAGGCGCCTTTTTTTACAAACGCAATAGAACCTTTAGTTAATGTTATAGACTTATCAAATCCATGGAGCGTTTTTTTTCCGCTAAGCACATAATAGATGTAGCTGTGCTCCGACCACTTAGCCATTTTTTTCACCTTCACAGGGCAGTCATAATTCAGGAATAGCAAATCTTTACAGCAGAATTGTTTAAAATATTGCGGGTTATTTACCACTAATTCGTAATAGTTAATCATAACAGCGTTTTTCAAAGTAATGAATTCAGGTTAATACGCCGCCAACGAAATGGCGCAATTTAAAATTAGAAAATTTATCCGGTAATCAAAAATATTTGAAGTTTAAATTATCAGCTGGCAGTTATAGGTTAGTAAAACGGAGATTATGAGTGTACCAAAAAATAAATCACTCTACAAAAAAGAAAAGAAAATAGCTCCGCAAAATATTCTATCCTATGGACACATTTTTTTAATTTATACCAGGGCATACCTTCCTCCCCGCATGAAGGCTTATGTGGGGACACAAATACAATATTTGCGGGAGGTTTTAACGCTTTGTAAAAACTCTTTTGCATGATGTAGTGGCGTAGTCATGACCCAATTATGCACCGAATTAAATCAAACCGAATCAATTTTCCCAGGTACCGATCTGAGGATGATTTTTAAAAATTAAAGCAAGTTTTTTTACGAAAGGTAAGGAGTTCTGAATTTTAAAAAAACACTGCGCCTAACGTTTACAAAAAGTACGCTATAGTGGCGCTTTAAATAATTTCTACTAAAAAAATCCCCGGTATTTATTTCACCGGGGATTTTTTTTATTTTTATTCTGTGCAACAAACAAAAGGCACTGCTGTTAATGGCGATGAGCGCAATATGCGGTAATGCCCAAGGCCACTGCTCATTGGCTTTAGCTGTACGCTGGCAAAAAATTCTTCTGCCTGTTGTACACCTGCTGTTTCCAGGTGCGCTTTTAAATCGTGCGCTGCATGCGGATCCATATTTTTAGCCATAAAATTAAATGTGGCTTTTTGCTGCTTTGGTTCAAAAAGTTTGGTGAGGTGTTGTTTTATATTGGTGATATTTCCAAACACTTCTACCGTTAAAACACTTAAGGAAGAATCTTCGGGCAGGCCATAACGCTGCAATAAAGCCTGCACTTCTTTATTGCTCCACTCTGCACTGCCCACACGCAACTGATCTTTAAAAATAGCAAGCTGCGCCCCGGCAGTTATTTGTGCAGTTATTGCTGCGCTGTTTATACTTGCAGTATGATGAACGGATAGCACGTTCATACCAAATTCTTTCTCCCTGTTTATAAATTTGCGGTAGGTGTTCAGTAACTGTTTTTCTTTAAGCGGATTTTCAATAAAAGGTTTCTTCCAATCCATATACCGGTCATCCAGCAAAATATTTCTAAATGCTTTTCCATCTGCCTGGTGCACCTGCGCATATAATAAACACCACAACTGTGTACGGGGCGGATTGGCCGTTACATTTTTGCCATTAAATACTGCCTCTGCATATGGTGCATTTACAACCAATCTTAGTTCATCACGGTTTACAATACAGGTAAGGTTTGGTGCAGGATGCTGCATACCCGTAACCCTCAAAGCCCTGCCAAACCTGCCCTGCGCTGTACTCCAGAGATTGTTATCCCTGTCTGCCCAATGCCCATGACCAATGCGGAACTCGTAGGTAAAGAAGCCAAACAATTCGGCACTTTCGCTGTGCATACCTGCAGGTATGGGCAACAGG
>JAYVGA010000338.1:0-5656 GCA_043772635.1 Chitinophagaceae bacterium | reverse complement strand
AAAATGCTGAACTGGCAATTGTAACCCAGGTTATTTGCAGCATATTCAAGATTTTGTATAAATGCTCCGATAGATAAAATGGTTTCCCGTTGGATGGGGTCAACACCCGGTAGCCAGCGGCTTTTATCATTGCCAATTACCCAGTGATAAGGCTCAATATATTTTATAAACCACGGCTGTGTGTTGTGACCGCTTGGGGCAAGAGATGCTAAGAATAAAATCTCTTTTTCATCGGGATGTAGTGTATTTTTTGTTGTTCCTGATGACTTAGTGTCTGCTCTTACAAAATTACTTTTATCACTTTGTAAATAATATATAACACCTGCAATAATTATTGTTGTACTGGCAATGCCAATAAATGTTCTTCGTTTCATTACAAATTTTATTATCAAAATGACTGCTCCCATTCATTAAAATTTAAAGTTGAAGCAAAGGTCATTGTTATTATAATTTCACTTTCTGGTTATATAAAATGGTTATTGCTATTTCACTTTTAATTTTTTTTACAAACTCATATTCATAGATATAACGGCATAGTAAATGGCCCAACCTGCAAAACCAATTACTATTGCCCACACCCATGCAGGTATAGACCGGGGCGTTTCACTTCCTTCGATTAAAAACATTTTCTGGTCGCCTTTACTGTATGCGTTTATCATGATGGGTAGTATGCCATCTACCACATCATTTTCATTAATGCCTTCTACTGCTACAGACGGACCGTTTCGTACCACAAAAGGAATTTTTCTGATGCCTTCTTTACCCAACGGATCTTTGCTTACAATCTTCAGCACATGGTCACCATCCACCAGTTTCCTGGTATCCAGTTCAAAATTAATAGGAGCCAGGTATTCGCCATACGGCTGTAGCTCATCATCTATAAATATTAAAACTTTACTTTGTGTAGCCATGATTATTCAAAATTTAGGATGCTGTATCTTATATGCCCCGGATTATTATCTGCTGGTTTTATGAGCCATTTTACCGAATAAAAAAAGGAGAGCAATACTGCTGCTATTACAATCCACACGGCCACATAATCCCAATTGCTGGTAGGGCCCACACCATGTGTAATGCTGCCAAATGCAGATCTGGCTTTTGCCCTGTCACACACCGGACATGCGTTAGTTGAAAAAGCTGTTGCAATAAAAATGAGTGCAAAAAATATTTTCTTCATGAGTTTAATTTATTTTGATGCTGCTTTTATTTTTACGAAGTCCATTATTTTTTTTATCTCTTCAGGGGTTACTTTCTTGCCGGTATTTCCCCAACTGCTCCTTTCATAATTAATAATTGCGGCCACTTCATTTTCTGTAAAATTCATGTTGGTTCCCACACCTGCCATGGCCGCATATTCGGGCCTAGGGTCATATCCATTCATAATAATATCTACATACAATTCAAGGTCTTCGCTATTTACTACCGGGCTGCCTTTTAATGGCGGATAAGCACCTTTTAATCCGTCGCCGCTTTCCTGGTGGCAGCTTTGGCAGTTAGCCGCATACAATACTTTACCATCAAAAGTTGGTTTTGCAGCACCTGCTGCCGTTTGCGTTTCTTCTTTTTTGTACAGGAACTGCATTGGTTTTTCACCATTGGGCAGTGCTGTTTGTTTTAGCGTAAGCAGGTAAGCAAACAGTTGCAATGCTTCTTTTTTAGCCACCACTTTTCCGTTTCTGCCATATAAAAAAGCAGCAGGCATATTTACAACTACATCTGTTTTAGCAGGTGTTTCTTTTATTTCAAACATCCATTCAAAAGATGGCATGATGGATTGGGGCACCACAGAACGTGGATTAAAAAGGTGCATCAGTTGCCAATCTTTGCTGGGTTGCCTTGCGCCCACATTGGTAAGGTCGGGGCCGGTTCTTTCAGTACCCATTACGGTAGAAGTATTTTGCCAAACATTCATCCTTTTAAGGTTTGCATAATCTGCCGGTATCCCGGGCCTTGCCCCAAACATTTTATCCATATCCACATTTCTTACCTGCTGTGTATGGCAGCCCACACAGCCTTCTGCTACATAAATATTTTTTCCTGCAAGTGCATCGCCACTTAACGGAATACTGCCGGGCAATGGTGCATTGTTTTTTTGATTTTGCAATGCAGGCATTATCACCGTAACAAAAGTGAGTGTGAAAAAAAGCAGCCCTGCTATGGAGTATAATTTTTTATGATCGTTGAATACATTCATTTTGATAGAATAATTTATGGTTAAATTCAGTACACTACCGCTGACCCTTCTGCTGATTCCAATTGATCGAATGCTTCCTTTTTTACATCCAACGGTTCTATTTCTTTTGTTACCATTTTATAAAAATTGTATGCAAAAATGATGTGGGAAATAAACATGAGGCTGCCGCCAATAGCACGCCACACCCAAAAAGGAAACATCAGCACAACACTATCTATAAAAGGTTTGCCTTCCATCCACATCATACCCCTGTAGGTGGCACCTATTGAAAGCGGCACCACATAAAAAATTAACCCGATAAAGGCAAACCAGAAATGAGCACCTACCAAATGTTGCGGCGGTTCTTTACCTGTTAACCTGGGTACAATTGCATAAATGCCGCCCCATAAAGTAAAAGTGATAATGCCATAGAACCCTGCGTGGGCATGGGCTACCGTAAAATCGGTAAAATGCCAGAGTAAATTAGTAAACTTAAAGGCCTCTACTGTTCCCTGCATAGAAACAAGAAAATAATAAACTACTGCTACTAAAAAAAACGGCAATGTATAACTATTGGAAACTTTATTCCAATGCCCTTTAAAGGTCATGGTAAAGTTTATTGTAGCAGCCACCACGGGAATAATCATGCCTGCACTTCCAATAATGGCAACCGTTTGTAACCACCAGGGAATGGCACTGAAAATAAAATGATGGGTGCCTATAATGGTGTAAAAAATTATCTGCGTCCAAAAGGCAAGTATGCCCAGGCTATAGGCATAAATGGGTTTATTTATTTGCTGCGGAATAAAATAATATAATAATCCTACTACATAAAGTGTGAACCACATGCCCACACCGGAGTGCATAAAATACCCCTGCACAATTGTTTCTCCAATTCCATTTTGCCAAAAAGGCAAGTATGCAGTTAATGCCACAATGATGGTAAATAGAATGGCAGAAAGAATAAACCAGTTGGAAATATAAATTTCTTTTGTAGTTCGCCTGGCTACTGTTAAAAAAAAATTTATAAATGTAAGTATCAATGCCACCGCAAAAAACGCCATTACCGGCCAGGTGTATTCCCTGAACTCGCCGCCGCCGTTGCTTATGCCGCTCATTAAAGAAATTGAGCCTGCTACCACCATAATATTGGTGCATATCAATCCTATCCAACCGAATTTTATACTGTAAATTTTTGCATTGCTCACCATCGGCACCACATAATATCCAAGTCCTATCATTGCCATAGATGCCCATCCCCAAAAAACAATATTAGTGTGTACTGGCCTCAACCTTCCAAAGCTTAACCAACTGATATGATCAGCATCGGGCACAACAAATTTAATTCCCAGGTACTCTCCAATACCTGTACCCAGCACCAGCCAAAATGCAGAGCAGCCCAGATACCATAAAATAAGTTTTGAAATATCTGCATCCAGCACCGGCCTGCTGATAGCCTTTCTTTTAATTGCTATAAAATGTGCTGCATGTTTGTCGCTGATGTTACTGAGTATGCCCTTTGTATCTGCGGCTTTTTCTGTACCGGAAAGTTCGTTGTGGGTTAAATTAAAATCAGGGGTATTGTCTTTTTGTATCAGTTCATCTTTGATCGAGTTATCATCCAGATTTTTAAGATAGTCAGCAAATTCACCGGCTTCTTTTTTCTTATTGCTGTTTGCAAAATTTCTTATGGCTTTGTTGGCTTTTACCAATGCAAATATCACTGCCAGTAAAATAGGGATGAGCAGTAATACAATGGTGATGATAATGCCCGGCTGGCTTGTTAAAGATTTGGCAGCAGTATTTGTTTGTGCAAAAATAGTTTCGCCGCAGAAAAATAAAGCAAACAGCAATCCGCCGGTCTTTATATTGCTGCTGCCTGTTTCATGTTCAGTTTTCTCCGCAGTTTTTTTACTTTTTAGTTTTATAAACTGCCTGATTTGTTTTCTGTCGAATTTTTTCAGGTATTGCGAAAATTTAAGGGCTGCTCCTTCTTTTTTGGCTATGTCATTTTCTTTTACCTGCTGTTTAAAATCAAAATATAATTTTAAGATAATAAAAAGCAATGGCAGTATGATTGCAATTGCAAAAACCCACAGGCCAAAAGAGTTGCCCTTTGTGCTTATGATGTTATCAGCACCCTGTGCAATAATGCTTGCAGGTAATATCAATAGCATTGCAACCGGGGGGATAATTTTTTTATACATTGGGTTATTATTTTTTACTTACTGATAAAACCTTCTTTAATCATCTTTTTATAAACTACTTTGGCAACTTCCTCCGTCATTTTCTGAACGCCATCGGGGTCGCTTGTTTTTGTAAGTGCAGACCAAATAATTTTATCCTCTTTTATTGAATAAACATTAGTTTCTATGGTATAAGTTTTTGTTGTAGAGTAGTATCCGGGGTTGGAGAAATAGGAAAAACTCCTGTAATAGTAGCCACTAAAATTTCTGTAATGGGATGGATATAATGAAGTGTTGCCCGGCGTGTAAATTTTTTCTTTATCAACATCTACCAACCGCATGGTAACGGCACCATCAAACCCATCAGCTTTTATTTTTTTTCTTAAAGCATCTTCATTTTTTTTATCAAAACTCTCTTTTAGATAATTGTAGGATACAACACCCTTTCCATTTAGATAACCTGCCATCTGGTCTTCGGCTTTGTGGCGGCTGGTTTCATCTTTAAATAAGGCTACCACCAATACTTTACTTAATGCAGAAACCGCTACGGCTTTATCAGGCTCTCTCCAACTGCTGGTAATTTTAGTTGAAGTACAGGATGCAACAGTGATTACAGCCATTAATACAGCAGGAAGGATAGTCTTTTTCATAATTAATTTTACTTTATTGCTTCAGGATAAAAATTCAATTGTGAGGTAATAGAAGCATAAGCAAAGGTGGATGTTCCATTTGCAGGGATGCTTACATAATTATAGAAATAAATTGTATCATTCACACATTTTGCAAATATGAGTTCTCCATTTAGGTAGTATACTGCTGCATAATTTGCATAAGCTGGTTGGCTGATAACACACCCGATTGCCGCCATCTTATGTCTCCATTTCTAAATAGGATAAGTGTAGGCACACCCTGTATCTGGTAGGCAGATGCTGTTTGCGGACTCTTATCAATATCTATTTTTAAAATAATCAGTTTATTTCCGGTTTTTCTTTTCAGTTCTTCCAGGATAGGTTTCATCGTTTTGCAGGGGCCACACCATTCTGCAAAAAAATCTACCAGCGTAGGGGTGTCGTTTTTTATTATGTCTGAAAATTTATTTGCCACAAAAGCTATCATTATTTTGTAAGCTACTTTTAAAAATCAGCACATCCTTGTAATGTGTGAATGATGCAACTCTTTTTAATAATTGTATAACACTTACCAGCATAAAAGCAACCACCTTAGTGCTTAATCATTCACTGAAATAAAATGAAAGCATACAAATTATTTGAAGAAACAAAATCAGGCGCCACAACTT
>JAYVGA010000337.1:0-3066 GCA_043772635.1 Chitinophagaceae bacterium | reverse complement strand
GTAACTTCCATCTCTTTTTACAAAAATATTTTTTAAAAACAGGTTATCAAATGCCGTTCTGTACTGGCTGGAGCGGTTAATTTTTAAACGCAGCGAATCATCAAAACGGTTAAACATGGTTTTTACACTATCTGTTTCTTTACTGATGAGAGCTGAAAAAAGACCTTCGATACTGCTTCCTCTTTTGGCAGGATAATAAAATGTATTGATGATATATTTATTATTGAGGTTATCAATTTTTATCTGCACTCCATCAATAAATTTTTTATCCAGGTTTATTGCTGTTGATTTAAAAGTATTGGATTTTAGTTTATTGGTAATTATTTCCAGCTCAGCAATATTTTCCCTGGAACCCTGTTTGGTTTCTTTGCTGAAAAAAATGCTGCCGTCATTGCCAATCTGAAAAGGGCTGTACAACTCCCGCCTTTCGTTAAAAGTTATTACAGAACGGGTACTATCCAGCAGCTCAAGTTGTGGGTTGTATAATTTTGTAACTACATGAAGCTTTTCATTTTTTTCGTGCAGTTTATAAATGAGTACATTTTTTTTATCCTCGCTGTAAACAGTACTGTAAATATCGCTGCCCGACTGCATACCCACCCTTGTAGTATCAATAGTAATAATATTACCTATTTTTTGTGCATTGGCATCCATCTTTACTGCATCGCAATACAGGGTGTTATTTTTTTTATACTGGTACACCATTAAAAAATAATCGGGGTAGGTTATAAAATCTGCATTTATAATTCTTTCGGGTATGTATTTTACCCGTTCATTACTCAGCTCCACCATATTTTTATCAAACACCTGTATAATATTTTTCCATATAATGTTTTTAAATACCAGGTAGTTTTCGCCTACTTTTCCGAGTATTTCAAAATTTACATCTTTTGCATTTTCGTTGTGCACTACAGAGTAAGTAATATTTTGCGCAGCCACGCAATGCGCACTTAATAAAAATATAACTGAACAAAGTAAGCGGTTGATATGTTTCATGCCATGTACATTTAGATAAATTTACGTAGAAAATAATTTGCGGCTTCAGATTAATTAGTTAAAAAACAGGAGAGGGTTATAAACACAGTGGTTATATTGTCTGGCATAATTTACAAATGAGTTTCATTTTTAATCCATCTGTAAAATTTTCTACAAAGTTTATCTATTCCTTAAATTTTTGCCAGCTGTAATTTCTTTTACAGCATTTTGGTTTTTTATCAAACTTTGTCAAAGTAAAAAAACTGGCAAAGTAAAATTATACAATACATTTATATATGCATACCATTTTAATTACCGGCGGTACCGGCCTTGTAGGAAAAACTTTAAGCAAATACCTTTTATCCAAAGGGCATACCATAATTGTTCTTACCAGGACTCTCCCAAAAAACAACAATGATGCGGCCATACAATATGCCGCCTGGAATGTAAAAAAACAAACCATAGATATTGCTGCCCTGCAAAAGGCAGATTATATTATTCACCTTGCCGGTGCAGGGGTGGTAGATAAAAAATGGACTGAAGCCTATAAAAAAGAAATTGAAGAAAGCAGGACGCAGAGCAGTAAACTTATTACAGATACCCTTAAAGCAAATTCACATTCTGTAAAAGCCATCATCAGTTCTTCTGCCATTGGGTGGTATGGAGAAGATAAAAAAGCCGGGTTTGCATTTACAGAAGATGACCCTGCAGACAAAGGTTTTTTAGGACAGGTATGCCAGCTTTGGGAAGACAGTATTGAGCCAGCCACAGCATTGGGTATAAGAGTTTGCAGGTTAAGAACAGGCATAGTATTAAGTAATGATGGTGGTGCTTTAGCCGAGTTTAAAAAACCGGTAAGATTGGGCGTAGCAGGTATTTTGGGAAGCGGAAAACAAATGGTAAGCTGGATACATATTAACGATCTGTGCCGGATGTTTTTACATGCCATAGAAAATGCGGCTATTCATGGCAGTTATAATGCAGTGGCTCCCGCTCCGGTAAGTAACAAAGAGCTTACCATTAAACTGGCACAACAAATAAAGGGCAGGTTTTATATACCGCTGCATGTACCACCGTTTATATTAAAATTAATGATGGGCAGCAGGAGTACAGAAGTGCTTAAAAGTACCACCGTAAGTTGTACCAAAATTAAAAATGAAGGATTTACTTTTTTATATCCATCTATTGATGCTGCACTAAATGAATTAGCAGGAAAAAATAAAGCGGTTACAAATCAGCATTAATAAATTTTCTCCTGCTAAACCATATAAAAAACAATAAATAAAATAAAGAGAAGCCGATAACTACCCAAAAATAATCGGTGGGCAGGGCAGATTTTGCAATAGACTTTAGAGGGTTATCCGGAAAAGTAAGCAAGCCATCGGATGCATTCATAGGAAGATAATCGCCCATGCTGCCCAAATCTGTATTATTATCTTTTTTTATTTTCATACTCCATACATCCAGCAATTGTGATACGATATTTTCGGCTCCGAGATAAATAAAATAAAGACCTATGGCAAAACCGGTGCGTCTTATAAGCACCGATACCAGCACTGCAATCATATTATAGGAGAATGCTTTTAAAAAGAAGAAGCCCACATGATCAAAACCATTTAAAGAAAAATCGGTACCGGAAAATAATGCAAACACCCCTGCGGTAATTAATACCAGTAAAGTAGTTAATAAAGAAACAATAAAGGCCAGGCTAATTTTTACATCTATAAATTGCCGGCGGCTCCAGCCATCAATAATGTTTTGCCTGCTGGTGCGAAAACTAAATTCATTGGTTATTAAAATAATAATGAGCATTGCCGGCAATATTAAAAGAAAGCCGGTGGCATAACTGGTGGTTTGCCAGGTATTACTAAAACTGTAGGGATTAAAAGAAGATACCAGGCCTACCGTATTTATATTGCCTACTATATTTTTGTTTACACTAAAAACAATATAATTGGTAAGCACCACGCCTACTACAAAAAAAATACTGAGTATCTTAAATACTCCGTAATTTTTTATTTTAAACCATTCTATTTTTAATAAAGATTGCATGTTTATTTTTTTGGTGGTCAGACCCGGGTTAATTAGTAA
>JAYVGA010000336.1:0-2861 GCA_043772635.1 Chitinophagaceae bacterium | reverse complement strand
TAGTTTAAAAAAAGCGTCTATTGTTTTTTGAAATGTGCTGCGGCCAAGGCCCACCATCAGGTACCGGGTAATGCCATAATCGAGCCCCATGCGCATGGTAGCATTGTCTAATCCAAAGAGTTCGTAGCCACCGCCATTTATTTTTCCAAACCGGTGGCTTATTTTTACATCCATTACACCTTTGCCCACATTCTCTATGGTATGTCCATTAATGAGCCGGGTGGTTTTAAAAGCAGAAGAAGAATAAGTAGTTAAATCTTTTTCATTTCGCTGCACTTCATTTTCTAACTGGCTAAGTAAATCGGTTGTATCCTGTGCATACAACTTTGCAGATGCACACAAAAAACAAAAAAGTATAAAAATTATTTTCTTCATATCAGCAGCTTAAAAAAATGAGGCATTACATTTTTTGGGTATAGGAGCAGGAAACAGAAATATCAATCTGTTTGGATATATTATCTTTTACCAGGTTAGGGATGGTTATTTTATAGTCGGCAAGTTTAAGGGTAAACTTGCTGCTAGCATTGGCTACACCAGCTTTAATGCTGATGGTGCCCGGTGCAGATACTTTATTAGTAACGCCGTGCATGGTGAGGTCACCGCTTACAATAACAGGATAAGTTCCGTCTTTGCTAAAATTTATTTTAGACAGATCTGCAACCATTCCTTTAAAAACTGCTTTGGGATATTTGTTGCTCTCCAAATAGTTTTCATTAAAGTGTTCTTCCATTAATGATTTTTTAAAACGAAAACCTTTAATGAGAACAGAGAACTGCATATCTCCTGTTTGCTGGTTTAGCACACTCATCACCTGGTTGTTATCGGCACTTATATTTTCCAGAGGCGATTTAGAAAAAAAAGAAATGCTGCCGTTTTTGGTATATACTTTTTGTGCTGTTGCTGTTGTTGTAATAAAAAATATTGCAAGGATTGTAAAGAAGGAAATTGTTTTCATTTTATTTTTCATTTAAAAATTTTTATTAATTATTTGGATATCCAGCATCGAGCCATTTTTTTATTTTGGCAAGGTTGCATGCATCGAGTTTTGTATTATTTTTTGGCATGGGCGAAAAACTGGCATTGTGAGATACTGCACCCCACAACCTGCCGTTGGCTGCCTGAAGCTGCAGACCAGCATAATTATCTAACCTGATACCTGCCGATGGAGTATTGCCTCCATGGCAACTGATGCAGTAAGAACTTACAATGGGCAATATTGTGGTGCTGTATTTTACAGCCGCTGTATCGCATACGGTTTCTGGATATAAAAGTTCTCCTTTATCGTAATAACAACCGCTGTTGCCTGCCAGCAAACAAATGATGATACAAATAAAACCCAGGCTGGTAAATAATTTCATTTTATACGGTTAATTGTTTAGGGCTCCTGCCTGTATCCATTTTCTTATTTGTGTTATCTGGCAGTCGCTAAGTTTTGCAGCATCCTTTGGCATGGGCGAATAGCCAATGGCGTGTGTAACAGCACCATATAAACGCCCACTGTTTGCCATGGCAAATACGCCTGCGTAAGTGCTTAAATTAATATTTCCCGAAGGGGCAGTGCCGCCATGACAGCCAATGCAATTGCTGGTAAGAATAACATTTATATTGGCAGCAAATTTAAACTGGGTAGTATCGCAATTGCTGCCACAGTTGGTTGTATTGCGGGCACCTTCATTTATCCAGCGGCCTATCAGTGCTTTTTGTGCAGCCGATAAATCGGGATTGGGAGGTTGCGGCATTTTATCATTACCGGTTTCAAACAACACTTTATAAACTTTACTGTTGGTAGCATTGCCGGCTATTACATCTTTGCGGATGATGTTTTGATAATTATTAAATACATAATTTCCATTGGCCGAAACTGCATCGTGGCAGTTGCTCTTGGCACAATTGCTAAGGAAGATGGGCAGCACTTCGCTTTCAAAACAAACCAGGGTAGAACCTGTGCCAGTGCCAGTGCCAGTGCCGGTGCCGGTACCAGTGCCAGTTACTGGTGGAATGAGTTCGGGAGGAGTATGTTTACAGGATTCTGCCAGCGCACATAACAGGGCAATGAATGATATTACAAAAAAAATTTTTTTCATGAGGTAAATTATTCTACTATGATGCTGCGGGTTAAATATACATCGCCTTTTATACCCAGGTCTGGCTCTCCCTGGCCTATGCCACTGCAGATACCTTTTACCTGTAATGTATCATTGTTTTTAATGGCAATGGGTTTTTGTTCCAGTGTGCAGTTTATAAAAGCACCCTCAGTATTTGTTTTAAGTAATACGATGGTTTCGCCTTTTAGGTTGGTTGATACGGTTGTAACTACTCCCGATACCTGCAGTATTTTACCTGCATAATTTTTTTGGGCAGCAGTAGTATCGGCATTGTATGCTTCATATAATGCAATGGCTCCTATTTTTTGTGCGCTGCTGTTTTTTACTTCTACCGGGCCTTTATTAAAAATATAAAAACCAAATGCTGCTGCGCAAACAACAATTAACAGTCCCACTACCGTAACATTCTTTTTTAAATTTGCTGACATAGATTAAAATTACCGCTATCATTTCTTAGTTCCAAAAGCGGTATGCCGGGCAGGAAAATATTACTGCTGAACGGGAAAAATTGGCGGCTGAACCGGGCGTTTATTTTACTGAACTGATATAATGCTCTACCGGAATGCGGTTGCTGATGCTTTTGGCCAGGGTCATTTCATCGGCATATTCCAGCTCGCCGCCAAAGGCAATGCCACGGGCAATGGTGGTGATGCGGATATTGTGCGGTTGCACGGAAAGCGACGATAATTTTTTTTGAATATAATAAATAGTAGTATCCCCTTGTATGTTGGGGTTCAATGCAAAAATGAGTTCTTC
>JAYVGA010000335.1:0-2032 GCA_043772635.1 Chitinophagaceae bacterium | reverse complement strand
CATTAACCCTGTTATAACTCTTCTCCTTCTGCAGCTTTTTTTAAAATATCTTTTTCTTCATCGGTTAATAAATGATAGCCTTTCTGGTTTATCTTATCTAAAATTTCATCTACCCTTTGCTGTGTGATATTGGTAGTTTTTTCAAATGGCTTCCGGTTGCCGGTATTATAAAAAACGGTTTTTTTTGTTTTCTCTTTTGATGGTTTTTTATAAGGATTAAAAAGATTCATCAGCCAGCTATAAAAACTATTCATCCATACCGACCCGTCTTTGCCACGGCGCAAAAAAATTACAAATAAAAATCCTGCCAGTGCACCTCCCAGGTGAGACAGGCTATAACCGGCACCCTTATCTGCAATGCCTGCAAAATCTATAAGAATATAAATACTCATGAGCACCCATATGGGGATACCATTTCGTATCTGTGTAAAAAAACGATAATCCGGCGATAATGTTGTGGTGGCCATAGCTACAGCAAGCGTACCGGCATTGGCACCCATTAAAGCAGCGCCGGGAGCATTATCTCTTAAGGGCGGTATAAAGTAATGTGCCGCTATAAAAACAAAGGCTCCCGTAAGGCCTCCATAAATATAAATGGGTATCAGTTTATCGTTGCCCGCCATTTGCTGCAGCAGGTAACCAAAAGCCCACAGCCAAATCATATTTCTTATAAGGCGTATGATGTTTTGCCCGGTATCGCTGAACATATAGGTAATAATAGTCCAGGGTCTTTCGCTTAGTTTGGTAAGCCCGGCCGGCAGTGAAAACCAGGTTACCACTTCTGCATTATACACGCCCACGTTTTGCTGCGTATAATAATAAACAACCTGTATAAGCATCAGTATTAAAAAGAAAATAATGTTTATGGCAAACAGAACTACCAGTGCATTATTATCCTGCCCCAGTAAGATGCCTTTTTTTGGCTTTTTATATTCGCCGTATCTGTCTGTTTCTCCCATATGGTATTTTGTAACTGAATGATAAAATTACAAATGATGTGGCATAAACCTTTGTTAAGGGTATAATTTAATAGAACGTTTTTTTGTTGGTTTTGTTCCAGTAAAGCACCAATAATAACCCTGTTAATGCTCCGCCCACATGCGCAAAGTGTGCAATATTATCGCCGGGCACTCTTGATACGCCACCAAAAACATCCAGCGCAATAATACCTATAATGGCCCATTTTGCTTTTACCGGAAAAGGGATAGGCATTATAAACAGTTCTGTATTGGGGAAAAGGTATCCAAAAGCTGCCAGCACACCCATTATGGCGCCTGAAGCACCAACGGTGCAACCTATTCTCATAGCCTGCTGGTATTGTGCATTAAGCTCTGCGCTTATTAACGTATGATCTATCTCCCAGTAATCAAATGCGTATGAACCCATTTGTGTAAGCGCAGCCACAACCCCGCAAATAAGGTAAAAAATTAAAAACCTTTTTGGGCCCCATACTCTTTCCACCACAGAGCCAAACATCCAAAGCCCAAGCATATTAAACAGCAGGTGAAAAAAGCCGCCATGCATAAACATATGGGTAACTACCTGGTATGGTCTGAACACTTCCGACTTGTAATGATGCAATGCAAAAAGATCATTTACAGTATTAAGCGGTGCATTGCCACCAAAAGCCATTTGCGCAAAATAAACCAGCACATTTATGATGATAAGATTTAAAACAACCGGTGTTGTTTGCTGAAAACGATTGCCAATATTATTAAAAGCCATGATAAAATTTTAGTTGTTTATTGGCCGGCATAAACCGGCAGATGAATTAATTATTTTAAAGTAAGCAGTGCCACACTCTCTATATGATGTGTGTGCGGAAACATATCTACCGGCTGAATTTTTTCTACCCTGTACTTTTTACTCAGCAATAAAATATCCCGTGCCTGCGTGGCAGTATTACAGCTCACATACACAACTCTTGGTGCTTCCATTTGCAGTAATTTAATCACTAGTTTTTCGTGCATGCCTACCCGTGGGGGATCGGTTATCACTACATCCGGTTTTCCATGCGTTGCAAAAAAATCAT
>JAYVGA010000334.1:0-2660 GCA_043772635.1 Chitinophagaceae bacterium | reverse complement strand
GGCCTGCATACTTCCATGATCCGGCATGATATCTTTCCGCTCTTCTGTGCATCCGGTGAAAAAAATATGGGTATCGGACGCATCCTCAGTTTTATAGATTATGTATGCCCTGCACCCACTGAAATGCCAGCGCAAAAAACAACTGCAGGCAGCAATACCTTACCCTGCAATGCCAGCGGCCCCACCTGCATCTTTATTTTCAAAACTATTATTGAACCGCATATTGGTGAGCTCAGTTTATTTAAGGTGTACAGCGGCACCATTAAAGTGGGTTGCGAATTAGTGAATGAGAACACCGGTGCAACAGAAAAATTCAACCAGCTATTTTTATTAGAAGGCCATAACAGGGTGCCGGTGCAGGAACTAACGGCAGGGGATATAGGCGCCACTATCAAACTCCGCAGCACCCATGTAAACAATACGCTGCATGATAAAGGCGCCAACATAGAATTGCAGCCCATCCAGTTTCCCAAACCCAATGTTACCGTTGCCATTAGTGCAGTAAACAAAGGAGAAGAAGAAAAATTATCACAGGCGCTGCATACGTTACAGGAAGAAGATGCTACCGTAAGGGTGGAAGTATCCCCCGAATTAAAACAAACCTTATTGCATTGCCAGGGCGAACTGCACCTGAAAGTATTGCAATGGAAAATAGACCACGTACACAAACTGGCTGTAAAATTTGACAAACCAAAAATTCCTTACCGGGAAACCATTGGCCGCAGGGCAGAAAGCAATTACCGGCATAAAAAACAGAGTGGGGGAGCAGGGCAGTTTGCAGAAGTGTACATGCGGATAGAACCCTGGTACGATGGCATACCCAACCCTGAAGGGCTCAACCTCCGCAACAAAGAAGAATTTGATTTGGACTGGGGTGGTAAACTGGTTTTTTGCAACTGCATTGTAGGTGGCGCCATCGATGCCCGTTTTCTTCCTTCTATTTTAAAAGGCGTGATGGAAAAAATGCAGAACGGTCCACTAACGGGCAGCTATGCACGGGATATACGGGTGAGTGTGTACGATGGAAAAATGCATGATGTGGACAGCAATGATATTTCCTTTAAGATAGCGGGGCTACATGCATTTCGCCAGGCATTTATAGAAGCAGCGCCGCAACTGCTGGAGCCGGTGTACACCGTGGAAGTGCTTTGCCCCGATGAAATGGTAGGCGCTGTAATGGGCGACCTGCAAACCCGTATGGGTGTGGTGGAAGGCATGGAAGCAGAAGGGCATTTTGAAAAGATCATTGCCAAAGTACCATTGGCGCAAATGCACCAGTATTCCAGTGGGCTACGCAGTTTAACCCAGGGCCGTGCCCGTTTTAATATGTACTTTGATTCTTACGCACCCGTAGCGTATGAGGTACAGCGCAAGCTGGCTGAAGCACATAGTAAGCATGAGGTGGTGGTGGAGTAAAAGTGTGCAGGCAAGGGTTGCCAACCTTTTAAAGGTTGGCAGCCCTGAAGCTAAAGCATGAGGTGGTGGTGGAATAAAAGTGCGCAGGCAAGGGTTGCCAACCTTTTAAAGGTTGGCAACCCTCAAGCTAAATAATGAGGTGGCGGTGGAGTAAAAGTGCGCAGGCAAGGGTTGCCAACCCTTTAAAGGTTGGCAACCCTGAAGCTAAAGAATGAGGTGGTGGTGGAGTAAAAGTGTGCAGGCAAGGGTTGCCAACCTTTTAAAGGTTGGCAACCCTGAAGCTAAATAACCGGGGCTGGTATGTGCAGAAAAATTTTCCTTTTCCCATAAAAATTTGAGTAGATTTATTAAAATTAATTTTATGAGAAAGATAATATATCCCGCCATTTTTTTAATGGCCATACTTGCATCCGCAACATCTTGTAAAAAAGAATCTTTTAATAACAGGCCGGCGGTAATAACGGTGAATGAAACTGTTAGTGCAAAAATTGCAGCCAACCAAACTTACCAGATGGATTTAACGAATGAAGGTAAGGTAGCAATCACCAGGCAGGCTTCGCATTTTTTAGTAAGCCAAACCGTAATGGATAATCTAAAAGGAGGGCCTACTTATACCTACATACCTGCAAAAGATTTTATTGGTAATGATGAAGTGGTGATTTTAGCAAGCAAAACTATTATGAATGCTTCGTACGCTACAGGCAGCGGTTGCAATAGTGGACAAAATGCAAGTACTTCTTTCACAAGCAATAAATACATAACAGTTAAAATATCGGTGGAAAATTAAGGCCTGATACAAAGATGGTGATAGTACATAAAAAATCTGTAAAGCGTTAGTATTGCAGGATGTTATTGTATAATAGCATTGCATTTATATTTTTTCCTCCCCCTATTGAAAAAATTTTTTAACCCAGCCTTTTTTCATCATCAAAAAAATAAAAAAAATGAAATCAGCACTTAACAATCATTTCTTTTTGGCAGCAGCAATTTCTTTTTCATTAGTTGCCTGCAACAGCGGTGACACAAAAACTGAAGAAACAACAACAACCGACACCACAGTAACTGCCCCGGCAGAAGAAAGAGCGGCCGCTGCAGCCGAAGAAAAAATAGATGCCGTTGCAACTGCCCCCAATTTGTATAAAGTATTGAGTGATTCACTGGGCATACGGATACTGGAAGCTACTTACAAACCCGGCGATTCATCTGCACTGCACTCACACCCTGTTAATGCCATGTATGTGGTA
>JAYVGA010000333.1:0-6067 GCA_043772635.1 Chitinophagaceae bacterium | reverse complement strand
CTTTCATCGGCATACATAATGGCAAAATTTTAGACCCTGTAATAAATTTCAGACAGACAACTTAAAAAGCTTTTTAATTTAAATACACAACATAATTTTTTTATGAAAAGAAATCTAATCCTATCCATCTTTGTTTGTGCATGCATTTTTGCAAAAGCCCAGGAACAAAAAATAAATACCTATCCCACGCACTGGTGGGTGGGTATGAAAAATACTGCACTGCAGCTAATGCTGCATGGCAAAAATATTGGCAGCGGAAATTATACGCTTAATTATCCCGGTGTAAAATTGCAAAAAGTGCACAAGGCAGAAAACCCGAATTATGTTTTTATTGATCTGCAGATTGCAGCCACCGCAAAACCAGGCATTATAAAAATAAAAAGAAATGATGCAGGACAAAGCAGCGAAATAAATGTGGAGTTAAAAGCCCGCCGTGCAGGCCGCAGCAGCAGTTTTGCGCAGGGCGTTACCTCTAAAGATTTTATGTACCTTATAATGCCCGACAGGTTTAGCAACGGCGATGAAAGCAACGACCGTGTGCCGGGTATGAAAGATCAAAGCCTGCGCAGGGATACCGTTTTTAACCGGCATGGAGGAGATTTAAAAGGCATACAAAACCACCTGGATTATTTAAGCAGCCTGGGTGTAACGGCCCTGTGGCTTAACCCTGTTTTAGAAAACGATATGCCCAACCGTACCGAACATGGATATGCATTTACCAATCATTACAAAATAGATGCAAGGCTGGGCGGCGATAAAGCCTACCATGAGCTGGTAGATGCTGCGCATAAAAAAGGATTAAAAATTATACAGGATGCCGTGTACAACCATGTGGGCATACAGCATATTACCGTGCAGGACCCGCCCATGAAAGACTGGCTGCACCAGTGGCCTGCTTATACCAACACCAGTTATAAAGATCAAACTTTGTTTGATCCTTTTGCCAGCACAAAAGATAAAAAAATAATGGCCGATGGATGGTTTACCAAAGAGATGCCCGACCTGAACCAGGGCAATACTTATGTGGCAAATTTTTTAATACAGCACGCCATATTTACGGTAGAAGAATTTGGTATAGATGGATGGCGCATTGATACCTATGCTTACAATGATTTAGATTTTATGAACCGCTGCAATAAAGCCCTGGAAAATGAATATCCAAAGCTTACCCTGTTTGGCGAAACCTGGGTGCATGGTGTGCCCAACCAGAGTTATTTTGTGCAGAACAATTATAATATTCCTTTTAAAAGCAACCTGCAGGCAGCCACCGATTTTCAAACCTTATGGGGCATTACCGATGCCATGACAAAAGATTTTGGATGGACAGATGGGGTAAATAAATTATACAGCATACTTGCCCAGGACTTTGTATATAAAGATGCCATGCGCAATGTAATTTTTTTAGACAACCATGATATGTCCCGCTTTTTTTCGGTGGTGGGAGAGGATATGCAGAAATATAAAACGGCCATGAGCTGGCTGCTTACCTGCCGTGGCATACCGCAGTTGTACTATGGTGCAGAGCTGGCATTAACGGGCACTACCAGCCCCAATGATGGTTATGTGCGCCAGGATTTTCCGGGGGGATGGGCAGCCGATGCCGCCAATAAATTTACCAATGATGGCCGCACCCAAAAGGAAAAAGAAATATGGAACCATATAGCAGCTCTTGCAAATTTCAGGAAAACATCTTCTGCCATTACCACTGGCAAAATGATGCAGTTTGTACCCGAAGACGGCGTGTACGTTTATTTTAGATACAATACCACACAAACCATTATGGTAATAATGAATACGGCCAAAGAGAAAAAAAATATTGCCTTAAAAAGATTTGAAGAAAGAACTGCCGGTTTTACAAAAATGAAAAACATACATACAGGCGATGTGATGGGGCTTGGAGATATTGAATTGGGTTCGTATGATAGTGGGGTGTATGAGTTGATGAAGTGAAGGGTATTTTTTTTTATTTATTGAGGGGATAAAAAAGATGGTTACTTATTGAGTGTTGAGCCGTGAGTAATGATGCTGGACGAAGGCTTAAAAAATTAGTAGTAAGGATTTGAAGGGGTAAGACCAGCAAGGTCAAAACCCACCACCAGAGCGTTGCCGCCGTTTGGCTTTCAGCCAACGGCATAGCATAAACATCAATCTAAAGTTTTCCTGCAATTATTTACCAGTACTCTTAAAGCAATAAAACCGTTTTTAACAGAGATAATTATATTTTAAATAGCTTAAGTTTGGTTAGTAATAATGCAAGGTCTTAATTCGCCGTTGGCTTAAAGCCAGACGGTGGCAGGCACTTACCTGCAGCGGCAAAAAAAATCAGAATGGAATATCCTCTCTATAATATTGAGCAAGAATATATTGAAGAACAGAAATTACTGTGTGATAAATATGATGCTAAATTTTTGACATCTCCTTTTGACAAACTAATTGGCATCGCACTTGAGAGTTTCAATAATTTTGAAATGCCTATCAATGGATTACGACACCCAATAGAGAGTGAACAATCTTCAAATTGGTATATATGGGCAGGTGAATACTCTGAAGAAACTAATTTTTTTCAACCGGTACACACGTCCCATTTGCTTGAAATTTGCCCTAAGGCTTTAAAATATTTAGGATTAGTACCTGGTTGGAGATTTTTATTTGATAATCATTATGAAGATGTTTGGTATGATGAGAATCTTTTAAATATTGATTCAATAAGATAAAAATTGTATTGGTGTAGCCTTCGTCTCCCTAGAATCCATCACTGGCGAAAACTTCATCACCAATACAAAATTCCGGGAAAAATAAAATATAATCTACACATCAATAAAAGCCGCCCAATGATATGCCGTACAAGAGTGCGATGCAACGATGATGCTATGAAACACAAATGCCGGGAGCAAAAAAAATCCATCAATAAACTTCAGCATTAGTATAATTACCCGGCAGATCCTTCGTGCCTCAGGATGACAGCATAAAAAAAGCACCCATCACTGAGTGCTTCTTTGTTACCAAAACAAAACCTAACTTTTATTGCTGCATGCCATCGGTGGCACCGGATGACTGGTTGTTATTTTTTCTTTTAAATAAAGACATATCCATTTTACCAAAACGGTAATTTAAATTTAAACGGAACATCTGCGGATCACGGAGGCGGCTGTAGGTTTGTATAAAATAATCGCTGTAAGAATACTGCTCATTTTTACGGGTTTTAAAAATATCACTCATGCTAATCGATACCGACATGGCATCATTTTTAAGAAAAGATTTTTTAATGGCCAGGTCAATACCGTAAGTAGGTTTTATATAACCCTGGGCCGAACTCTGCGCCTGCTGCGGGCCGCCGGGGCCCATACCACCGCCGCCCTGGTTTACCGGCAGGTTTGTTTTGCTCTGGTAAGTAGCAGATGCCTGCATGGTAAATTTTGCCGGCAGTTTAAAATTACTGTTGAATTTTCCAAACCAGCTCCAGATAGCATCCTGCGAAACAGCAGTTAAATTACTGGTATTTATTTTTGAATTATACAGGTTAAGGTTGGTGCTTATATCCCACCACTTCGTTAAATAATTAATTGACGTTGCCTCTGCACCATAAGCCTGGCTGTTGTTTGCATTTACAAATGTGTTTACCAATACTTCATCACCGGTAACGGGGTTAACACCTTTATCCTGGAAGCGGGTAATAAGATCCGTTGTTTTTTTATAGTAAACAGAAGTGAGCAAATTATCTTTCTTGCGGTATGTTTTTGAATAACTCATTTCAAAAGATTGTGTAAACTCCGGCTTTAAATCAGGGTTGCCTTTTGAGATATTCAGGTTGTCTGTATAATCTGCAATGGGCAGCAACTGAAAAAAGTTGGGACGGTTTACCCTGCGGGTTACACTAAACTGCAGCTCCTGTTTGTTCTTTAATTTCTGGCTTAAAAATAAAGAAGGAAAAAAACTTATGGGGTAACTGTTGCTGAATTTTTCTGAACTGTTGAGCAGGGTACCTGTGTACTCAGAGCTTTCTCCCCTTAAACCCACCTTATAACCAAAATCTTTTACCGCACCGCTTAAAGAAAGATATGCTGCATATACATTATCATTGTTTTTATAATTACTGGTGGTAGATGATACCAGTTCAAAATCGCCACTGCCCTGGTTTAAAATATAATTGTTGTTGATGTTGCTTAGCTTACGCAACTGTACCCTTACACCGGTTTCTAATTTGATACGCTTAAATGGTTTTACATAATCACTCTGCAGGGTTAAAAATTTATTGGTACCACTGTTAATCAACTGCTGCTGGTAGTTACTGGTTTTAATGCCACCCTGGCTGCTGTAATAATCGGTAACATATAAATTGTTGCCTTCATTTTTTCCGGAAAAATAATTCATGTCGGCAGTAAGTTCTTCTCCCTGTTTAGGAAAAATATGTTTCATACCCAACTGCAAACCGGCTGCATTAAATTCTCTTTTACCGGTACTAACCCTTTGGCTGTAGCTGCTTTGTTTGCCGGTGCTGTACAAACTATCGGTGCTGGTATTTATAAAGTCGTTGGGCTTAAACTCTCCATGTACTCTAATACCTGCTATAGATAAAGTGGTGCGGTTAGTTGCAAAATAATCCAGTCCCACACGGCCAAACTTAAAGCCACCATTATTTTTATTACTGCTGGTTTGAGAAATGGATGTGTTGGGATTATCAAAAAGATTAAGCCTGTCTGTAGTTCCGCTGGTTCTTGATTTATTTTGATTCATCATAGCACTTGCAGAAAAATTTACTTTGCCCTGGCGCACATTAATATCGCCACCGGAATTTACAGCGCCACGTTTATCTACGCCAGCACGCAGGTTACCATTGTAGCCGCTCTTTTTGTTTTTCTTTAAAACAATATTAAGTATACCGGCATTGCCACCGGATGCATCAAACTTTGCAGATGGATTGGTAATTACTTCCACGCTTTCAATAGCATCTGCAGGAATCTGATCTAAGGATAATGTAGTAGGGCGGCCATCAATATACAATTGCGGCGTGGCATTTCTTAAAGAAACATTACCATCAATATCTACCTGCACCGATGGTACATTACGCATTACATCCACACCTGTTCCGCCTGCACTCACAATATTTTTTTCTACATTAAAAACTTTTTTGTCAATGTCCATCCGCATCATTGCCTTGCTGCTCACTACGGTTAGGTTGGCCAGTTCCTGTATATCTTTTATAAGTTTAATTTTACCAAGATCTTTATCAAAAGCATTAAGCATAGCACTCATTGCCTGCGATGGATCGCTGCCTCCTGCTTTGCCTCCGGCAGTGCCATTCATTTTCATTTGAAAAGAAACAGCCTGGTCGTATGCTTTAAAACCTACGGCTGATATTTTTAATTTCAATGGTCCCATCACAGGAAGATCACTAAAATCAAATTCGCCGTTGCCTTTTGTTACGGTTGCTTTAAGCAGGATGTCTTTCCTTTTTTTGCTTACAGAATCAAAACGGTTTTGTAAAATAATAACCGACGCTTCATTTACAGCAGCGCCACTGCTGTCCACAATTTTTCCATAAATATGCCCGATGCTTGGTGGAGCCTGTCTGGCAGTACCGGCACCAGCCCCCGGAAATTGTGCCCACGCAGAAAGGGTAATGATACATGCAGTTAGGATTAAAGTAAATTTTTTCATGACCTTATTTTTAATTATTGCACAAATCTAATATGTAAAAAGCGGCGGTTTTATTAAATGAGACAAGAGGGGAAAATGTTGCGACGAAAAAGATAGAGAGGATAATGTTGCACGCAGAGGAGCAGGGAGCGCAGAGGAAAAAAAAGACTTATCTTTTCTCCTAATTTCTACTCTTTGTCTCTCATTCTTTATTTATTTGGAGGAAGTTACCTGTAAAAATTATAACCACTAAGAAATAAAGACACAAATAAAAGCTTCGTTTTTTAAGATTTTTTGCCGGGAAGGCGAAAAGGCGTTTTTATGAATTGCTATTGTTCTTCTTTTAGCCCTCCCCGCTTACCGGCGATTTTTTTTATTTTGCTTGAAGAACAAAGAGAGATGAAAAATCATTTTTTTCATTTGATTGCAG
>JAYVGA010000332.1:0-7292 GCA_043772635.1 Chitinophagaceae bacterium | reverse complement strand
TTTATCTAAAGCTTCTTCAGCAGTAAAGCATTCATGGTCGGTACTCATGCCCGCTTCAATGTACTTTTTTGCTAACTCTCCCCGCAAGCCCGGCGCATGACCATCCACTGGTTTATTTATTTTTTTTGCCACAGCTATTTTTTGCATTACTTCTTCATCGGCATGCAGTACTCCCGGAAAATTCATCATTTCGCTCAGGTATTTAATTTCGGGCCTGGCCAGTAACTGGTCTATATCGGCTGCATTTAAAGCAGCACCGGCAGTTTCAAAAATGGTGGCGGGCACACAACTGGGCGCACCAAAATGAAATTTAAAAGGTACGGTATTGCCGTTATCAATCATAAATTGTACGCCGGCCATACCGCATACATTGGCTATTTCGTGTGGGTCGCTGATGGTGCCGGTAGTACCATGTACAACTGCCAGTTTTGCAAATTCTGATGGCACCAGCATGCTGCTTTCTATGTGAACATGACTGTCTATAAAACCGGGGGTAATGTAGTGGGCCTCCTTATCTTCGGCTTCATTCAGTTTTATGATAGAAATTATTATTCCTTCCTTTATTGTTATTTCTCCAAAAAAAATTTTCTGCGCAGGTATATCGGCTATGTTTCCTTTAATATTAAATGATGCCGCCATGTATTGTTTTTAATGATTGTTATGGATGGTTTCTAAACCTTTTAAATGGAGGTTACAAAAGTATATTCAAATATATTTTTATACTATCTTGCCCCTAAATAAAAAAGTAAAAAAATAATGTATTCAATTAAAATTAAACCAAAAAATACGATGAAAACAATTAAAACAGCTTTTGTAGCATTAATGAGTTTTGCTGCAATAACAGCATCTGCTCAAACAGCAGACGAAATTATAAACAAATATATTACTGCTATGGGCGGTGCCGAAAAACTGGCTTCTCTTAAAACAGTAAAAATGGAAGGTAATATGAGTACACAGGGTATTGATGTGGCCATGACCATTACAAAAAAACATATGATGGGTATGCGGGTAGATATGGAAATTATGGGCACCTCAAACTACCAGATAATAAACACAGCAAAGGGTTGGGCTTTTATGCCGGTGATGCAGCAAACAGAGCCACAGGAAATGGAAGCAGAGCAGGTAAAGGGAGCCCAGAGCCAGTTGGATTTACAGGGATCTTTATTTAACTATAAAGAAAAAGGCATAACAGTAGAGTATGTGGGCGTAGAAAAAGTGGATGGCAAAGATGCACACAAATTAAAGGTAGTAAAAGGAGATAAAAATAGTTTTTACTTTATTGATGCGGCCACTAACCGCATTGTAAAAACTGCGTCAAAAGCCAATGTTCAGGGGCAGGAAATGGATGTAGAAACCACATTTGCCGATTACAAACAAAATGCAGATGGTTATTGGTTTGCTTATACCAATAATACTACACAGGGTGTAATAACTTTTGATAAAATATCTACCAATGTAGCGGTAGATGATAAGATGTTTACCAATTAATAAAATAAAATATTATTAAAGAGCCCTGCGCATGCAGGGCTTTTTTTATGTATACCTACCATTCCAAAGTAGCCAGGAGACCGGCATTTTTATTTACTTAAAATTATCTGCCACAAAGAAACAAAGGCACAAAAGAAAAGCTTCGCTTTAAATTATTTGTTAGCCGGTAAGACGGAAACGGAAATAACAGTTATTTAAAAAACGCCTTTTCGCCTTACCGGCAAACATTTTTCTTTAATGTTCATCCAATAAATCAGGCCGCCTGTTTTTAGTGTGCTGCAGTGCCTGCTCATGCCGCCACTCATCAATGAGTTTATGATTACCGCTCATGAGTATTTCGGGCACTTTCCATCCCCTGAAATTTTCGGGCCGGGTATATACCGGTGGTGCCAGCAGGTTATCCTGAAAAGAGTCGCTAAGGGCAGAAGTTTCATCATTGAGCACGCCGGGTAATAAGCGGCCAATCGTATCCGTTAGTACGGCTGCTGCCAGCTCTCCGCCACTCAGCACATAATCTCCTATAGATATTTCTTTGGTAATAAAATTATCCCTCACCCGCTGGTCTATGCCTTTGTAATGCCCGCATATCATCATTAAATTATTTTTTAAAGAAAGGCTGTTGGCCATTTGCTGGTTAAGCGTTTGGCCATCGGGGCTTAGGTAAATAATCTCATCATAGCTGGTATTTTTCTGCAGGCTTTCAATAGCATTTACCAGGGGTTCCGGCATCATCACCATGCCGGCACCGCCGCCAAAAGCATAGTCATCTACCTGCGCCCTTGCATAAGTAGTGTAGTCTCTGAGGTTAATTACATTAACCTGCAGCAATCCCTTATCCTGCGCACGCTTCATTATAGAATGTGCAAAAGGCGAAAGGAGAAGATCCGGCAGTAAGGTTATGATGTCGATGGTCATAAAAGTAGTCAATGGTCAAAAGTCAAAAGTCAAAAGTCAAAAGTCAAAAGTCAAAAGTCAAAAGTCAAAAGTCAATGGTCAATGGTCAATGGTCAATGGTCAAAAGTCAAAAGTCAAAAGTCAAAAGTCAAAAGTCAAAAGTCAAGGCAAATAAAAAACCGCAAGTTAATGACTTAATGACCCGAAATAAAATGTAGGGCAGGCTTATATTAGTGCCCCGAAATAAATTACGTTTCGTTTGTAAATTCATCTAAATCCCTTTTCTGTTTTTTTGTCGGCCTGCCTACTTTGCTCAATCTTTTACCGGTATGAAAAACAGCCGCCTGAAATTTAATACGATCCAGTTCTTCGGCAGGGGTAATATCCTGGTAATATTTTACAGCCTCGGCATATTGCACCCTGCTGTGTAAAAGCCCGGTAACTTTTATTACCCATTTTTTTGCTTCTGTTTTTACTTCATACTCATCGTTTACAGAAACTGACCGGGATGCTTTGGCTGCATTTCCCTGGAACTTTATCTTACCCTTATCACATGCATCTCCCGCCTGGCTCCTGGTTTTAAAAAAACGGATGCTCCATAAATATTTATCTAATCTTAATTTTTCCGGCTGCATAATTTTTATAATTACCCAGCAAAAATACCTGCATTTTTTATATCTTTTTTGTTTAAACTGCCACAAAGAAACAAAGGCGCAAAGAAGGCTTTACTTTGTAAAATTATTTTGGCTGCCGAAAATACCGGGGCAGGCCGAAAAACGGTAAGGCGAAAAGAAAAGCGGAAAATCTTTTTATACTTCTATCTCTGCTTTTTCAGGTGTAATTTTTTTTATATTTCTATGAGTTACAATTTCTCTTTGTGTGTGTTGTTGTTTACAAAACCAGCCAGGGCATAACAAACTTATATTAACACTGGTTAATTGCTTATTTTTATTGCTCAAAAAATTTAGCGTATGCGGCATCAATTTAAATATGTATTGCTTATCATTTGTATAATAGGGCAGGCTGCTGCTGCACAAAACAGGGGCATTAACTGGACGCCGGATGGAACCGGGTATTATACTTTTAAAGATGGAAGTATTTTACGCAATGATCCTAAATCGGATGCACAAACCGTTACCATTACAAAAGAACAGCTTACCCCCCAAGAGAATGCATCTGCATTAAAAATACAATCCTTTGATTACAGCCCCGACAAAAATAAAATATTACTGTTTGCCAATACTGCTAAAGTTTGGCGCTACAATACCCGTGGCGATTACTGGATATTAGCTCCCGCAGCAAACCAGTTAAAACAACTGGGCAAAGGCCTTGCAGCACAATCGCTCATGTTTGCAAAATTTTCTCCCGACAGCCGTTATGTAGCTTATGTGAGCGATCATAATTTGTATGCAGAAGATGTAAGCACCGGGCAGATACGTAAACTAACGGCAGACGGTACCCGAAAAATGATTAACGGAACTTTTGACTGGGTGTATGAAGAAGAGTTTGGCTGCAGGGATGGATTCAGGTGGAGCCCCGATGGAAAACAAATTGCTTTTTGGCAGGTAGATGCCACTAAAATCAGGGATTATTATATGCTGAACACCACAGATTCTGTTTACTCTAAAGTGATACCTGTAGAATATCCAAAAGTGGGTGAAGCACCTTCACCAGTGCGTATTGGTGTGGTTACGCTTGCCGGCGGTTTTATCCGCTGGATGAATATTGAAGGAGATAAAAGCCAGCACTATCTTCCACGCATGGAGTGGAGCGCACCTAACGAACTTATTGTGCAGCAGCTGGATCGTAAGCAGCAGGAAAGCAAACTGATGTATTGCAAAACCTCTGATGGAAGCAGCTATACTTTTTGGGCAGAAAATGATGAAGCCTGGGTAGATTTAAATACCGATAACCCAGTGGGGTGGAACTGGATAAACAAGGGGCAGGAATTTTTATGGATAAGCGAAAAAGATGGCTGGCGCCATATTTATAAAATAAGCCGTGATGGAAAAAACATAAGCCTGCTTACCAAAGGCAATTATGATATTGATAAAATAACATCGGTAGATGAAGGCACGAATTATATTTATTTTACGGCTTCTCCCAACAATGCCACACAAATTTATTTGTACAGGGTGCGCATTAATAATGGTAAAGATGAACCCGAACTTGTTAGTGCTGCTGCACAAAAAGGCACACACCAGTACCAGGTATCTCCTAATGGCAAAATTGCCCGCCACATTTTTAGTAACCACAATACGCCGCCGCTTACAGAGTGGATAACCCTGCCCGATAACCGGCCCATGAGTGCAGCCAAAAGTATAGCTTCAAATATTAAGACAGATGCGGCCATTAATGTAGAGTATGTGCAGATAACCACAGAAGATAATATTGTATTGGATGCCTGGATAAATAAACCTGCCAATTTTGATACCGGCAAAAAATATCCCGTAGTATTTTATGTATATGGCGAGCCCGCAGCCAGCACCACAAATGACAGCTATGGCAACCATAATAATTTTTTATATGATGGCGATATGGCCGCAGATGGTTATGTGCAGGTAGCTGTAGATAACCGTGGCACACCTTCTTTAAAAGGAGCAGCCTGGCGCAAATCTATTTACCGTAAAATAGGCCATATCAACATAACCGATATGGCTAAGGCGGCTAAAAAAATACTTGAACTGCCCTATATAGATAAAAGCCGTGTGGCCGTATGGGGCTGGAGTGGCGGCGGTTCATCTACCCTTAACCTATTGTTTCGGTACCCCGAAATTTTTAAAACAGGTATTGCCATAGCAGCCGTGGCCAACCAGTTAAATTATGATAATATTTACCAGGAACGTTACATGGGTTTGCCACAGGAAAACCGGGAAGACTTTGTGAGCGGCTCACCTATAAGTTATGTAAAAGGACTTACAGGAAATTTACTGTACATACATGGTACCGGCGATGATAATGTGCATTACAGCAATGCAGAAATGCTGATAAATGAACTGGTAAAATACAATAAACAATTTCAGCTGATGACTTACCCAAACCGCACCCACAGCATCAGCGAAGGAGAAGGTACTGCCACTCACTTATCAACTTTATACACCCGGTTTTTAAAAATGTATTGTGCACCCGGAGGGAAGTAAATTGTAATTTTTTTTTAAGAAGCTGTTTAAAAATAGAATTTTCATTCACCTTGTAAGCCGTTCGTGGGACACTAACGGCGGCGACCCGCCGTGGCCGCTGTCCCCAGCGGCCACTTTTAGCCAAATAAGAAATTCATACAATCATTTTTAGACAGCTTCTAAGATAAAAGCAAATGTAAAGTTGCTTTTATCTTAAATATCTTTTTAAATTTTAATAACCCGGTTCTCACACACAATAAAAGAGCAGGATAATCTGTTTAATGCTAAGCAACGCCCTCTGATAAAATTACTTTTTAACTGCATTTAAAATAAGTAAAATCAGCCGGCGCCTGTTGCTGTAAATCATTTTGCGTTATTATCCATTTATTTTAATAAATGAAACTATTTATACTTTTATTGATAAGTGCTGTAACGAATACCACACAGGGGCAAACAATAACAAAAAGTCCGTGGGCATTTACAAAAAAAGACATTGCACCAATTACACTACAGCTTACTGCCGGGTATGCCCAGGGATGGAGAGAGGAAGTATTGTATCACCCCAAAGCATTATTCAGTCATTACCCTAATCTCAATCATCAGTTTTGGGATACCAGGATAAACAGGGGAACTGAAGGATTGTCTGTTTTCAGGGATGCAAATCACCTCTTAAAGTTTATAGTAACCGGAACGCAAACCACAGCCATTGTATTAAAAGCCGGAGACTGGCGGGACTATCCTGCAAAAAAAAGATGGCAAAAATTGCTGGCAGATATTATAAAATATTACGGCGCATACAAGCTGGGATTTTTTATTTCCTATAATATTAATCACCGCAATAAATTTACGTTGTAAGTAAATTAAGGAAAATATTTTTTGGCGAAAGCCCCTTATAAACCTGGTTTTAATCACAACTGCGAAGCAGTTGTGATTTGCTTTCAAACTTTTTATTACCTTAGTTCTTTCACATCATTTTCTGCATTGGCAACAGAGCTGCCCCCAGTTGTGATTTGCTTTCAAACTTTTTATTACCTTAGTTCTTTCACATCAATAAGAATTTTTAGGTATTTTCAATATCGGTTGTGATTTGCTTTCAAACTTTTTATTACCTTAGTTCTTTCACATCCGTTATTAAATTACCATTTACATCTACGTAGTTGTGATTTGCTTTCAAACTTTTTATTACCTTAGTTCTTTCACATCAAGAAGGATAATAGAGGTATCATAAGTTTAGTTGTGATTTGCTTTCAAACTTTTTATTACCTTAGTTCTTTCACATCGTTGGCTGTAGATTACAGATACATGGATAGGTTGTGATTTGCTTTCAAACTTTTTATTACCTTAGTTCTTTCACATCATAGTTGAAGTGTTGATAATTGCAATTCCAGTTGTGATTTGCTTTCAAACTTTTTATTACCTTAGTTCTTTCACATCGTCAATTCTTTGTTCTCCATCCCAATCTAAGTTGTGATTTGCTTTCAAACTTTTTATTACCTTAGTTCTTTCACATCGTCATGGTAACTGTAACGGCGTTTGTAGGCGTTGTGATTTGCTTTCAAACTTTTTATTACCTTAGTTCTTTCACATCTTTTTTTTATTATTTTAAGAACACTATCCTGTTGTGATTTGCTTTCAAACTTTTTATTACCTTAGTTCTTTCACATCAATGCTTTTTTGTGTGTTTTTACCTCCGGTGTTGTGATTTGCTTTCAAACTTTTTATTACCTTAGTTCTTTCACATCCGGAACAATATCATCATCTTTTTGCACAGAGTTGTGATTTGCTTTCAAA
>JAYVGA010000331.1:0-11283 GCA_043772635.1 Chitinophagaceae bacterium | reverse complement strand
AGCTATGTGAAACGACTTTCACATAGCTTGTATCAAAATCAATCCTGTATTGAATTACAGGCGATTTTACCAACTATTTTTCAGTATTATACCTTTTTTCAATACCTTCTTTCTCTGCCAAGTGCAAGTCCTATTTTTAAACTAAAGCTAAAGTAATTGTCTTTGTCATTAGCATTACCCCTTTTTTTTCCGGGAAGCGTTTGTGGCAGGTATTCTCCCCGGTTTCTATCGCTGAGTAAATAAGCGTTATTGGCTTTTGCACCTGTAAAATTTTGAAAATAAAGATCTTTATCAATATACCTGGTACTCACATCATCCAGGTAATCGGTATTGGTAGCACGGTACATAAATTCTGCCCTTAAATTTATAAGAGAAGACAGTTCATATTTTGCCCCAGCTCCTGCATGAAGAGAAATGCTGTTTAATTTGTAAGGTTTTCTGTCTGGGTATTCAGCAAAGCCCTGGCCTTCGGTACTCAAAGGTTGAAGGTCTATCCACCTGTTATTTAATTTTGCCTGGGGGTTAAAGGAAAAATAACCTACTCCAGCCAGTACATAAGGAGAAAAACGCGGGGGTTCATAATCTTTAGCCAGCCAGTCTATAAATATATATAATGGGTGAATCTCTGCTATCAACGCCACTTCTGTGATGTTACTCCTAAAACTTAAATTACGGTTATAACGGGCACTGGCAATATTTTCCTTAGGTACATTTTTCAATACACTATCGTAAGAAGAAACTTTACCAAAAGTGGCTTCCAGTCTTAAACCTACCATATATTTATATAATGCACCAAAGTATATTCCGGCACAAAACTCGGTATTACCCATATTAAGATCTTTAAAGAATTTACCACCTATTCCTTTTTTTCCACCTATATCTGTAAGGCTGTTCATTACACCAACAGAACCACCCAGTTCAAACATTAATGGAGTATCGTAATATCTATCGTTAAAAAAATAATATTGAGCAGAAGCGGTTTTAGCAAAACAGCATAAAATAATTGCCATACATGCAGTAATCCCAAATTTGTTTATCCGGTAGCACATAAGAAAGTTAATTGGTAAAATAGTTATTAAATATATTAAAAATAAAGCATTATTATTTAATATTCTTTTTAAAATGGATTTGTTTATTGTAAAATTTACACACACTGGTAAGTGGGCAGGTGCTGCATTTGGGCTTTCGGGCCAGGCAGGTGTACCTGCCATGAAGAATGAGCCAGTGGTGTGCTTTGTGCACATATTGTTTTGGTAAATATTTTATCAATTGTTTTTCTGCAGCCTGCGGGGTTTTGGCTGCAACGGTTAATCCTATTCTGGCACTAACCCTGAATACATGGGTATCTACTGCCATATTAGGTTGCTCATCTATAACACTGGTAATTACATTGGCTGTTTTTCTGCCCACGCCCGGCAGTTTTACCAACTCATCTACCGTCATGGGTACCTCACCATTAAAATCTTCTATAATCATTTTGGCCATTCCAATAAGATGTTTGCTTTTATTATTGGGATAAGATATACTTTTTATAAGGGCAAATACATCGTCAAAAGCAGCATTGCTCAATGATGGAGCATCAGGAAATTTATTAAAGAGGGAAGGAGTTGTAGCATTAATCCTTTTATCGGTACATTGAGCCGAAAGGATTACCGATACCAAAAGTTGAAAAGGATTGTTGTAAATAAGTTCTGTTTCTGCGTTGGGGGCATTTTTTAAAAACCAGGCAATTATAAAATTATACCGCTCTTTTCTTGTCATAAAAAAACCCTGGCTTTTTTAAACCAGGGCAAATTTCATTAAAACTAATTGCATTTAAGCTTTTTCAGATAATTCTTCTACTGCTTTTTCTGCGTAGTTAAAAATATTTTCTAATGTTTGTTTACGTGGAGAAAGCATTTTAATAGAATTCAATTCTTTGTAAGATGCTGTTAAGATGTCCATCGTTTCACGCAAACTCCAGTCTGACTTAAGCGCATTAGTAATAGCCGCTGTTTTTTCAGTGGAAGTCTCTTTGTACAAATACTGTATCAAATCTTCCGAAGTAAAATTGTGCATAGGCAAGTTTAAGCTTGTTAAATTTAAAAATATCAATTGTCCGTATTTAAAACGGGGTACGGTAAGTTTTATTGTATATGCCGGGTATTTTTCACTTTTTTTCTTCGGTATTTACTATATAGAGATCTTCGTTATCTTTTTTCATGTAATACCGCTCCCTGGCATATTTTTCAATGGTTTGTGCATTTGTTTTAAGCAAATCCAATTCTATATGGGTGTCTTTTATAAGGCTGCCCAGCTGTTGCTCACTTTTTTCAAGATCGCCCAGCTTGTTTTTTCTGGCACTTATAAGGCGCCAATCTTTGGGGTCAAAAAATGTCATCCACACCAAAAACAATGCAGCCGCAATAAAATATTTATTTTTAATAAAAGAAATGTTGCCCGGAATAAACTTCATATTAATGTATCTATGTTTAACAAAGTAAGCGTACTATGCAAATTTACCCGTAATTTTTTATTCACAAATTCACATAAAAATAAATTATTGCTTTAGTTGATAATGATTTTTTGGGTGAAAATGGCTGCTTCATTTATTACCTGCAGCATATAAATGCCTGCAGCAATACTGCTGATATCAAGGTTTGCAGGAGTGTCAAAAGTGTTTACCTGTTTCCAGTTTCTTACCAGCTGTCCTTTTGCATTAAGCAAATTTATATTGCTCAAACCCCTGCCGCCACTGGTAAATATGCTTACCCTGTTTTTTGCAGGGTTAGGACTTACCATTATTGTTATGGTATTCCCTTTTATTTTAGCCTGCCTTATTTCTGATAATTTCTCCCTGTTGTCTGTATCTGTTTGGCGCAAACGGTAATGGTAAAGCAGGTTGGGCTGAACAAAGTTATCTACATATGTATAGCGGCTTAGCTGGCTGCTGTTGCCATTTCCATTTACCCATGCAATGCGTTCAAATGCGAGGGCGTCTTTACTTCTCTCTACTACAAAACCTTTATTGTTTAGTTCGGCAGATGTGGACCAGCTCAGCAAAATATTTTTCGAATTAGCTTTTGCATCAAACACTAAATTATTTACCGGAACAACGGTGGTGGGAGACACCAGCAAAAACTGGGAAAATCCTCCAGTAAAGTTTCCTGTAAAAGATGTATATCCCTTGGCGGCTCTCTGATCATCTACAACTGCGGTAACCACCTGCGCTTCGGCAGCAGTTAAAATACCTGCAAGATTTACCCCATCTTTTACCTTCATAAGTTTTAGTGTGGGCACATTAGCTCCCCAGGCGGCAAGTTCTGCAGTAGTAAAATAAAAACTGGCCTGGTAAGCGGCAGTTGTATTGGCCACGGTGGGAATAAACGTTGTCACTTTTTCGCTTCTCATAAAAGAACCAGCCGTAGTATTTAAAACAGTGGTATTGTTGCCCTGGCTTTTTATGTTGGCGGTAACGCACCCAATGGCAGCAGATGTATTTGCTATACTTGCAATAATTTGTCCATCGGCGGTACTGTAAAAATAACTGGCAGGGGTGCCTGCTGGAATGTTTTCTGTGGCATTATTATTTACCTGGCTTTCTACGGTAACAGCCTTGCCGGTAACCACCACATCATCTATCGCAAACGGAGGCTGATTGGCAACACCATTATCCGATATCCATCTAAACAAAAATCGTAAGGAATTGGTACCGGCTGTATTGGCAGGTAAAAAATACGTTGCAGGAGTTTTGGTACTAATTCCCTGGATAATAAAGTCGCCATTGATATCTGTTGCTACGTTAAAATTACTTCCATCTAAAGAATAATATACTATTCCATAATCATAAATACCATCTATATCTGCCTCACCGTTGCACACAAAGTTGAATGATATTGAAATATTTTTTAAACCCAGTGCACTTAATGCCGGAGTAAAGACACGTGCATCGGTTGTAGTCACATCATCATAATTAATTGCAGCAGTACCATCTCCAACAGCTACTGCATCCCCATTAGAAATATGCAAAGTATTGCCGCTAAAACCATAAGTTGATGCATCGGCATTATTGCCTACCCATTTGTTTATATTAGATCCTGCATTGCTCACCGTCCATCCTGCTGGTATTTGGTTGCTTCCTGTAACTGTTCCAAAATTTTGAGACAATAAGGTAACAGTCGGGTTATCATTATTTACAGCATTTAAAATATCATCATCAATTAATGAAACTGTAAACTGGTTTACACTGCTGGCACAGGCAGCAGAAGTTTGTACACCTGTACCGGTAAGATCCAGTGATAGTGTAACTGTTTCTGGTCCATCTACAATGGCATCATCAAATACACGAAGCGTAAATGTTTTATCAGCAGCATCTCCGTTAGTGTAAGTAACAGAGGGCTGCAAAATTGTATAGTCTACACCATTTGTTGCAGTACCCGATTTTATTAAACTAAGGGTTGCATTACCTGTTGCTGCGACATCTACACCAATAACAATATTGTAGTCTTTAAACCTTGGGCAGGTACCCGTGGCGGCTTCAATAACGGAAATAACTCCCGATTTAAAAAAGATTCTATTGGGCATTGTAGAGTTTCCGGTTGTAGAAGTTATTACTTCTTTGCGCCTGAAACTGTTGAGCATTACAATTTGACAACGCTCAGACTGGTTAAGTGTAAATGTATTTAAACAGGCATCGTTGCTGTAATCCATATAGTTCTCAAACATTTTTGCAACAGACGGGGTGCATCCGTTTAGCGTGCCTATTGCAGGACAGCCACTGGTAAGATCAAACTGTGCAGGAGTGTCACTACAAAAATCTTCACCACAGTTGGTATCGCCGGTAATATGGCGTAAGCCAAAAAAATGTCCTAACTCGTGGGTAAGCGTTCTCCCAAACTGGTAGGGAGCAACTGTTCCTGGATTGATAAGGCTTCCGACAGAACCACTTAATACAACCACTCCCGCAGTAAGATCAGTTTCTGATTCATCCAAACCCTGTAATGTACTTTGGCCTGGAAAAGTGGCAAAACCCAAAAGTCCGCTTGAGCTAAAATTGCCCAGCCATATGTTTATATACCTGTAAGGATCCCAAATGCTCTGTGGTTTTACAATATTTGAATAATGATTTGCAACCGCATTTGTACTGGCCAATGTTGCAGGATTCACCCAGCCGGCCCTGCTTCTCCAGTTAATTCTTTCAATACCCGATTCACATAAAAGATTTCCGGAAGGATCAACCTTGGCGGCTACAAATCTTACGCCCAGGTCTTCGGCTACTCCATATACCGATCCGGATAAATCGGCAAAATCTTTATTTAACTGATCTATTTGGGCACTTATCAAAGCCTGGCTAATGTTTGCACCTGAACCCACAACAGATTCTGTGGTGCCATCATAACTAACATGAAAAATTACAGGTAAGGTATAAATAGTTGTAGGAGGTCCAAAATTATTCATCTGCCTTCTTTGGTTAATAAGCCTTGCCATTTCCAGTTCATACAGTGCATCATTAAAACCCTTTTTCTTTGCCTCATTCATGATAAAAGCAAATCCGCATTTATCATTAGGTGCATTAGGGAAACTGTTATCTACTGTTGGGGAAGTGGTTATTTTCAGTTGTTTGAGTGTAGTTATATCCAATCCCTTTTTAACCTGTGCCCGGAGTGTTAAGGAGGATATTAAAAAAGTAAAAAGGAGGAGTGTAGAAATTTTCTTCATAGCAGCGTTTTTTAAAAATGGTAATGCCCAAATTAATCAAATTTGGGCATTATTTTATTATAATTTTTGGGATATAATTTATCTGCCTATTTACCAAATTTTATTTTACCAGCAGGATACTGTCCGCTTTCTCCAAGCATTTCTTCTATGCGTATAAGTTGATTGTACTTAGCCATACGATCGCTGCGGCTGGCAGAGCCGGTTTTTATCTGGCCACAGTTTAATGCCACAGCAAGATCTGCAATAGTGCTGTCTTCTGTTTCGCCGCTGCGGTGGCTCATGATGGTATTAAAACCATTATTCTGAGCCATACTTACGGCATTTATGGTTTCAGTTAAAGTACCTATCTGGTTTACTTTTACCAGTAATGCATTGGCAATATTTTCATTTATACCTCTTTCCAGTCTTTTTACATTTGTTACAAAAAGATCATCGCCCACCAGCTGGCATTTACTGCCCACGGTTTCTGTAAGCATTTTCCAACCTTTCCAGTCGTCTTCTGCCATGCCATCTTCAATAGAACAGATAGGATATTTTTTTACCCAGCTTTCCCAGTATTTTACCAGTTGTTCGCTGGTCATTTCTTTACCATCGCTTTTATGAAAAACATATTTTTTCTTTTTAGCATCCCATAGCTCGCTGTTTGCCGCATCCATAGCAATCATAACCTGGCTGCCCGTTTTGTAACCTGCCGCCTGTATAGCAGTAAGCACCGTTTCAATAGCTTCTTCATTGCTTTGAATATTGGGTGCAAAACCGCCTTCGTCGCCCACATTGGTACTAAACCCTTTTTTCTTTAATACGGTTTTTAATGCATGAAAAATATCTACTCCCCAGCGTAATCCTTCGCTGAAAGATGTAGCACCAATGGGCATTACCATAAATTCCTGGAAGTCTATTTTATTATCGGCATGTGCACCACCGTTTAAAATATTCATCATGGGGATGGGCAGTATTTTTGCATTGGTGCCACCTATATACCGGTACAAAGGAAGGTTAGCTTCCAATGCTGCAGCTTTGGCCACTGCAAGGCTTATGGCCAGCATAGCATTGGCTCCCAGCTTACCTTTATTTTCTGTACCATCAAGGTCTATCATCATTTGGTCTATACCCGTCTGATCGGCTACATCCCAGCCCAGTAAAGCATCTGCCAGTACTGTGTTTACATTTTTTACCGCTTTTAAAACAGATTTGCCCCCATAGAGTTTTTTATTGTTATCCCTAAGCTCTACCGCTTCATGAATACCCGTACTGGCACCGCTTGGTACTGCCGCACGGCCAAGTCTTTCGTTTTCAGTTAATATATCTACTTCAATGGTAGGGTTGCCACGGCTGTCTAAAATTTGGCGGGCATGAATGGAGGCGATGTAACTCATAATTATAAATGTTTTGTTTTTTTTGAATGGGTAAAATTAACGCATTAATTAAATATTAAAACCATTTAGTAATTATGCACGTTAATATAAAATTATTAAAAGCATCCTAATAGCGGAAAAATGCGTCTTTAAAAAAGAAGTATGGGTTATTTTGTTAATTTATTATCTTTACCGCCTTGCTTCTAATAAAACCTAAAATGATGAAAAGAATATTATTCCTGAGCTTAGTATGTTTTTTTGCGACCAATCTTTTTGCACAAAGTGTAGGTGTTGGAACTACCAACCCAAACCAGTCTGCAGCTTTAGATGTGAGCAGTACCAATAAAGGGTTTCTTCCTCCAAGAATGACAACAACGCAGCGCAACGCCATTACCAACAAAGCAGCCGGTCTTTTAATTTATAATTCTACCACAGGATGTGTTGAAATGTATAATGGGAGCAACTGGATAAACTTTTGTTCCTCTTTACCCTCATCTGTTTTAGTAAAAACCTTATTGGGCGGCAACCAGGACGACCAAGCCAATTATATACAGCAAACTGCAGATGGGGGATATATCATTGGAGGCAATTCGCAATCATCTCAAAACGGAGATGTTACCGGGATTAACAAAGGACAAACAGATTGCTGGATTGTGAAAACAGATGCTGTTGGAAATATTGTATGGAATAAAATATTAGGTGGCAATAATGACGAAGATTTTAAACAAATTCAGCAAACTGCAGATGGGGGCTATATCTTTTGTGCCACAACAGCTTCTTCTGCCAATGGAGATGTAACAGGTATAAATAAAGGAATACAGGATAACTGGGTTGTAAAATTAGATGCTGGTGGAAATATTATCTGGAATGTATTGCTTGGTGGAAACCAGGTAGATGTGGCAGGCGCTATTCAACAAACTGCAGATGGGGGTTACATACTTGGCGGGCATTCTTTTTCCTCCGCCAATGGAGATGTTACTGCTACATCGCACGGCTTAACAGATTACTGGATTGTAAAATTAAATGCTACAGGTGTGGCTCAATTTAATAAGCTGCTTGGTGGAATTGGCGAAGAAAATTTTGCTTCTATTAAACAAACAAGCGATGGAGGTTATATCGCCACCGGTTATACTACATCTTCTGCAAATGGGGATATAACCGGAACTATTAACGGAACCTTTGATTTTTGGGTAATAAAATTAAATGCAAGTGGCAACCCTGTATGGAATAAATCTATTGGAGGAACTGCAGAACAAATTTCTTATTCTGTACAACAAACCAATGATGGGGGATATATTGTTGCAGGAAAATCTACTTCGTCTGCAAGTGGTAATATCACCGGCATTAATAATGGGCTTGATGATTACCTGGTGGTAAAATTAGATGTCAGCGGCAATATTGTTTGGAATAAATTGCTGGGAGGCAATGGCATAGATGCGGCCAGCTTTGTGCAGCAAACAGCAGATGGGGGTTATATTTTGGTGGGCTCTTCTTCCTCTTCCGTAAGCGGTAATGTAACACAAACCAGTTACGGGCTTGAAGATGTTTGGGCAGTAAAATTAGACGCTTTGGGTAATGTAGTGTGGAATAAATTATATGGCGGCAACCAGTCTGATTATGCTACAGCAGTACAACAAACTACCGATGGGGGGTATATTATTTCTGGTTATACAAACAGCTCTGCCAACGGATCTGTAATAGGTACCAACCATGGAAGCTATGATTTCTGGATAATAAAGATTGATGCCAACGGGAATATTCTGTAAACCCCAAAATTTAAACTGGTATAAAATTTTAAACTGCTTTACTGGTAAGCACCCTGAATACATTTTCTAAACTTTGCTCTTCGCTCTGCAGCGAAATAATGTTGAGGTTTTTTTCAATGCTCAATTGAAGCAGTTGCTTTTTTACTGCTTCTGCATCGGCGCACTGAATATTAAAAAGGGTACCCAAAGTATTTGGAACAACTTTTTTTACAGCATGTAAATTTTTAAGCAAATCTACCTCTACCTTTTCTTTAAATTCTACGGTAACCTGCTGCAGTGAGCCATTTAATTTTTGCAAACTGCTCAGCTGGTCATCTGCTACAATAGTTCCTTTGTTTATAATGATAACCCTGTCGCAGATGGCTTCTACTTCCTGCATGATATGCGAAGAAAATAAAATTGTTTTTTCCCTGGCCAGAGATTTAATTACATTTCTTATTTCTACAATCTGGTTGGGATCCAGGCCACTGGTAGGTTCATCCAGTATGAGTACCTCGGGGTTGTGCACCAGTGCTGCGGCTAAGCCTACCCGTTGTTTGTAGCCTTTGCTGAGCTGCCCTGTTTTTTTATGTGCTTCCGGCGTAAGACCTACGGTTATAATTACTTCTTCTATTCTTTTTGCTGCATCTTTAATTTGGTGCACACCGGCAATAAATACCAGGTATTCCCTCACATACATGTCCAGGTACAAGGGGTTGGCTTCGGGCAGATAACCTATCTTTTTTTTTGTATCAATGTTATTTTCCAGTACGGGTATATGGCATATTTCTATTTGCCCGCCATCGGCATTAAGATAGCCGGTAAGCATCTTCATGGTAGTGCTTTTGCCTGCACCATTGGGCCCCAGGAAACCTACAATTTCTCCCTTATTTACCGTAAAAGAAATATTATTTACTGCTTTTTGTGTGCCGTAGTTTTTGCTGAGGCTGATTACTGAAATAGACATTTATTCTATACTTTTTAGAAATCGCAAACATAACTTAATTTTTATGCATCTGTTTTTGGAGGATTATTAGGGTTAGGAGGTCTTTGTGGCCCACGGTTTTGCGGCCCCCACTGCGGTCTTCCCTGTTGGCCCTGACCTCCCTGCTGAGGGGGTCTTTGTGGCCGCTGCGGCCGGTTGTCCTGTTGTTGTTGTGCAGGATTATTTCCCTGCTGTTGCTGGTGTCCCCGTTGCTGTTGTGGCCTTTGTGGGTTTTGTCCACGCTGCTCATTGCCTTGTTGCCTTCCCTGCGTCTGTTGCTGTCCCCTTTGCTGCTGCTGTCCTTTCTGTTGCTGGGGTGCTCTTTGCTGGTTTTGTTCCTGGCTGCGTTCTTTATCCCTCCGTTTGCGGGTAGTTTTTTCCAGGCTCTTAAGGCTTATCTGGCCCACTATATCTGCATACTCCGGTTCTACTTCTTTTGGTTTTCCGGTTATTACTTCGGCAGTTTCCAGCACTTCTGGTTTTATGCCTTCCCTGTTTTGCAACTTTATTTTTTTAACCATATCAATAGCCAGCGGGTATTGCTTGTTGCTATCGGCCATAGTGTACCACATAAGGTTGCGGAAAATATCTTTTTTTACCAAAAAGGCTCTGCCTTTGGCTGTTTCCAGCATATCTGCATCGTTAGGAAAAAACTGCAGGGCATCCATATAAGTATCCAGCTCATAGTTTAGGCAACATTTAAGACGGCCGCACTGCCCACTCAATTTTGTTTGGTTAATGCTTAAATTCTGGTAGCGGGCAGCATTTGTATTTACACTTTTAAAATCGGTAAGCCAGGTGCTGCAGCATAGCTCACGGCCGCAACTGCCAATGCCGCCTACTTTGCCGGCTTCCTGGCGGGCACCTATCTGGCGCATTTCTACTTTTACCTTAAACTCGCCGGCATATAATTTTATGAGTTCTCTAAAATCTACCCGGTCATCTGCAATGTAAAAAAAAGTGGCTTTGCGGCCATCGGCCTGCACTTCTACTTCGGCCATTTTAAGTTCCAGCTTTAGCTGGCGGGCCATGGCCCGGCTGCGAATGAGTACCTGCGCTTCTCTTGCCTTATTTTCTTTCATTTTAGCAAGATCCATTTCTGTGGCACGCCGCATTATCTTTTTTATATCGGGGCTTTGCTCATCTATCTTGTGTTTTTTTAGCTGTAGCCTTACCAGCTCCCCGGTAAGATTTACCATGCCCACATCAAAACCATTTACACCTTCTACGGTTATCATTTCTCCTTTTTCGTAATACTGCAGGGAGGTGTTTTTAAAATAATCTTTGCGGCTTCCGTTATTAAAGCTCACTTCTACCATGCGGCAGCTGCTTTCAGGATCGCTGAAAGGAAGATTGGCCAGCCAATCATGTACATTCATCCGGTTGCAACTGCCACTGGCACAACTGCCATGGCTCTGGCAACCACCGGGTGCGCCGGTTCCACAACTTCCACAACTCATATATAATAATTTATTTGAGTAAAAATTTTTGGGGAAACAGG
>JAYVGA010000330.1:0-3768 GCA_043772635.1 Chitinophagaceae bacterium | reverse complement strand
TCCAGAAATGATAGAGGTGCAGCACCAGGAACATTAAAAGTAATGTACCTAATAAACCCATACTCCTGCTGTACCATGTGCTGTTACCTGAGGCTTTGTTTAATGCATATTTTACCGGACGGGCTTTGTAGTTTTGAGCCCATAAAATTAATCCCTGAACAATGTGTAAAAGTAACCCGATGAATAAACCAATTTCCATGGTTCGTACAATAAGGTTTGTGCCCATAAAATGGGCCCAGTGATTAAAGGTTTCTCCGCCATCATTAAAAAAAATCATTGAATTAATACTGCAATGAACTACTAAAAATGTAATTAAAAAAAGACCCGTAAGGCCCATTATTAATTTTTTACCAATTGAAGAAGTAAAAAAATGTTTCCAGGTCATATTGAAAGCGTTAGAGTTTTAGTTGAGCCAGTAACTATCGGGTTACAAAAATACGATAGGAAGAGGCAAATACATGCATAATTAAAAAAAATTACAGCTATACAGATTTTTAAACAGGTTTAATGGGATTCTGTTTAATTTATTCTCTTCATCATCATATCATCTAATTGCTGAAAAATAATTTCGGGTTTTAATGTCCGCCATTGCGGAAAATCAACCAGCTCAATATAATTGGTTAACCTGGCCTGAATAAAATCATATTGGCTTTGTGCCGGCATATCAATGATTATAACCCAACCCCCGGAATCTTCCAATTGTTCCTGCCATTCTTCATAGTAACTGTCATCGCTGCTGTGAAAGTTCAACACATTTTCTGCTATCAGGATAAATTTAGTAATGCCATGACTGAACATGATATCCGTAATATCTCTTCTGAGGGCCATGATATCATTCTCAATCGCATCATTCCATTCGCCCAGTAATTCAATGATGACAAAATTCTGTTCATAATCGGCAAACAAAATTTTCATGTAAAGGGTTTTGGAACCAAATTCATCCCACTGCGGATGAATGTAATAATTGTAAACCGTGTTTGTGAATTCAAATTCGCTGTAGGTACGGCGGTAAAAGGGCGACAGCTTATCCTCTTCGGCTGTGTATAAATAACGCCAGTTGTAATATGGTTCTATATCCTGCAAGTGTGATCTTTTAGTTGTTTATCTGTACCGGCAAATTTCGGTATTTCATTTAATACACTTATGGAAATAATGGTTAAAAAAAGAGGGTTGTCAAATTTTTGACAACCCCTTACACTTATTAACCGTAATATTTTTATTGCACAACAATTCTTTCTGTAAAAATAAACTTGTTGCTGGCATCAGTTACTTTAACCATGTACATGCCTTTCGCAAAATTTCTATTTAATGGTATTGTTTCTACCTGTGTTTTTGCACTGATTGTTACTACCCTGTTCATAATAGCTTTTCCGGTAAGATCGGTGATAGTGATATTATATTTACCAGCCTGTTGTCCGTCAAAATAAACTTTAAACTCATTTGCTGTTACCGGGTTAGGATAAATATGAGCCTCATTGGTAAGAACCGGAATTACAGGTTTAAAGTCGGCTGCTCCAAAATTTTTGGCTGCATCTGATTCTTTCTGCAATAACAAATTCCCATTGGCCAGGTCAGAAGCGTTATAGGTTTTATCTGAACCTTCAATTTTAACAGCTGCAAAATCGTTCAGTTTAATTTTATAATAACCTTCAAAGGTATTGGCGCTGCTAACTACTATAGCGCCATCAGTGTCAACAGCTGCGCCATTGGTACTGTAATTTGCAGGCAGGCCGGTAATTGTACCAATATGGGTAGCTATCCTTGTTTCAACATCTACTGTAAAAATATTATGATTGGCAGATATGATGTACAACCTGTTGTAAGCATCAGCAATCATATCGCCACCCCAGCTTGTACATTTGTTATGCACCGAAATCCCTTTATTAGTTTCGGCATCAACAAGGTTGCCAAGGTCGCTGATGGTGGCTTTTTTGCCGGTTGCAAAACGGATCAGGTGATTACCATCGTTTGTAATACCATAACCATTACCATCGGCAGCAATTACCATTCTTGTTATATGATTTTCTTCTGATAAATATGTTCCTGTGGTACGTAGCATAAGCGGTCCTGCAAAATTAAAAACGGGTTCTTTTTTATTCAGATCAATATAACTTAATTCGCCATAATGCATCTGGGTAAAATATAAACGGTTGTGCAATTTATCATAGGCTGCTGCGGCAACACCATAGCCCATTACAGGCGCTAATGCTGAGTTATTGCTTCCTTTTGAAAATGCACTTGTCATAGCCGGATTAACAGCATTATCATAAACAGTTCTTTCCAAAAGACCTGTTTTGATATTTACCTGGCGGATATTAACCCAGCTAAAATCACCGGCGCCTTTTCCGGTAATAGCAAAACTGCTGTTGGCATCCTGTGCAGCAGTGTACAGGCTTAATGCAATAAAAGATGTGGAGAGTAAAAATTTAATATTCATAAGATGAGTTTTTAGTTAATTGATAAGATATGTAAATTAAGCATTTTACATAAATCATCCAAGCTTTTTTTTATGAATGGCGGCTATCTAATGATTTCTTAACGCTGCCTGATTGCAACAATAATGTTTTGGCGGCTTCATAATCATCCATCGGCATTTTTTCCATCAGCATTTTAACTCCCCGGTCCACTAATTTATCATTGGTTAGCTGCATATTCACCATTTTATTATCCTCTACCCTTCCCAACTGTATCATTACAGATGTAGAGATCATGTTGAGGATTAATTTTTGTGCTGTTCCGCTTTTCATACGGGTGCTGCCGGTTACAAACTCAGGCCCTACAATAACTTCAATGGGATAATCTGCTGCTGCGCTTATTGGTGAATCGGGGTTGCAACTGATACTTCCGGTTACAATATTGTTCTCTTTACATTTATTAAGCGCTGCTATTACATAGGGTGTTGTGCCGCTTGCTGCAATGCCTATAACAACATCTTTCTCATTTACTGCATGCTCCTTCAGGTCAATCCAGCCCTGTTCCATATCATCTTCAGCAAATTCCACAGCTTCGGTAATGGCTTTATTACCACCGGCTATAATGCCTATAACCAAACCGTAGGGCACACCATATGTAGGCGGGCATTCGCTGGCATCAACAATACCCAGTCTCCCGCTTGTACCAGCTCCTATATAAAATAAACGACCGCCCATCAGCATTTTATCGGCAATTATATGCACCAACTGCTCAATTTGCGGTATTACTTTTTCAATGGCTGCAGGAACAATATTATCTTCTTTATTTATGCTGGCTAATATTTCTGATACCGGCATCTTTTCCAGGTGCCTGTAATTTGATTCAGATTCTGTTATTTGTTTAAATGCCATACCCCAAATCCGCCAACAGCGGAGCTTTTGAGACTTTATTCACACAACCTTTTTCATTGCACAAAATCAGTCTGATTATAAAATAATTTTCTAACGATTAAAAAATATTACAAATTATAATGCTCTTCTAAGTCTCCGCCAGTTGGCGGAGAATTTAGGGGGCCTTATGAAATTTTACCAAACCATCCATTGGTTTCTTAATTACTTTACCTAACTGTAACTCATACGAACTGCACATATCTTTTAAAACATCTTTAAAGCCATATGCCACACTGCCGGTAAAATGAATGGGCATTGTCCAGCTCTCCCGGTATTTATAAATATGATTGAAAAAGAAATCGTTAAACCCATCTTCAATTATATTTTCAATCATATAATGCCCCCGGTTTTCGGCTAAAAAAACAGCATACGATGCCAGGTACCTGTTTGGCAATGGTTGTTTATA
>JAYVGA010000329.1:0-3599 GCA_043772635.1 Chitinophagaceae bacterium | reverse complement strand
GTAGTAAGCAAATTTCTTTTTATCCATTTGCACTATACCCGCCACAATAGGAGCAAATGTTCTTATAATGGGCAAAAACCTGGCAATAACAATAGTGCTTGCACCGTTTTTTTCATAAAACTCATGTGCCTGCTCCAGGTATCTTTTCTTAAAGAAAAAACTGTCTTTGCGTTTGTATAATGCCGGCCCTCCCTTTTGGCCAAACCAATAGCCGGTGGTATTACCCAATACTCCTGCTACAATTACAAGAATAGATAATATGGCAAGGTGAATAAAATCGCTGCCGATATTTAATCCTAACCCTTTTGTAATAAGCTCATTGCTGTAAATACCTGCAACAAACAGCAGGGAATCGCCGGGAAGAAAAAAGCCGGCAAACAAACCGGTTTCGGCAAATACTATAAAAAGAAAAAGCCAAAGGCCCCCATTTACAATGTAAAACTCGGGGTTCAATAAGTCTCTGAAAGTTATCTCTAATAATTCCATGTGCAAATAAACAATTATTCTTTCAATCAAAATAAAATAGCACCCGCATAAACAAATAATTTTATTATGTAAGCAGTGTTACGGGTGTACCTGTAATTTTTTTATTATGCTTATACCGGCAGTTTAAATTGAAAATATGCTAATGGTAATCATTATATAAATTTATTGCTTACTTTTCCAGAATATTCATTCTTCTAAAACTAATTAAACGTATGAGTTTATTTGTAAAAAAACCAATGGCAGCTTTAATGAGCGAAGCCCAGGAAACAGGCACCCACACATTAAAAAGAACTTTAGGTGCCTGGGGCTTAATAGCATTGGGCATTGGTGCTATCATTGGAGCAGGCTTATTTTCTATTACCGGAATGGCGGCGGCAAACCATGCCGGGCCAGCCATTACCATCTCCTTTATTGTTGCAGCTTTTGGGTGTTTATTTGCCGGGTTGTGTTATGCAGAATTTGCTTCTATGATACCTGTAGCAGGTAGCGCATATACCTATTCTTATGCAACCATGGGCGAATTTATTGCCTGGATAATTGGATGGGACCTGGTACTGGAATATGCAGTAGGTGCGGCTACAGTAGGTATAAGCTGGAGCAGGTACCTCGTAAAATTTTTAGAAGGCTTTGATATTTATTTACCACATGGCCTCACCGTGGGGCCATGGGATGGAGGCATTATTAATTTGCCTGCAGTTTTTATTATTGTATTAATGAGTTTACTGCTTATGAAAGGCACTAAAGAAAGTGCTAATGTAAATGCCTTTATTGTGGGGCTTAAAATAACTGTGGTTTTTGTATTTATTTTTCTTGGATGGAAATATATCAACAACGACAATTACACACCCTACCTTATACCAGCAACAGAACCTGGTCATGAAGGTTTTTTTAATCACGGATGGGGAGGAATCATCAGGGCAGCAGCCATTGTGTTTTTTGCCTATATAGGTTTTGATGCAGTAAGTACTGCAGCACAGGAAGCTAAAAATCCTAAACGGGATATGCCCTGGGGAATTTTAGGATCGCTGGCTATTTGTACAGTACTCTATATTTTATTTGCACATGTTATGACGGGTGTTACCAGCTATACCACTTTTGCCGGTAAAGATGGTATTGCACCAGTTGCCATTGCAATAGATCATATGGGTACGGCTAATGCTGCCGGAGTAATACAACCCGATTATCCATGGTTAAACCGTGCAATTATTGTGGCTATTCTTGCGGGTTATGCTTCTGTAATTTTGGTAATGCTTATGGGTCAAAGCCGTGTATTTTTTAGCATGAGCAAAGACGGGCTGATACCAAAGATATTTTCTACTGTTAATCCTAAAACACAAACACCGGCAAAAAGCAATTTACTGTTCATGATATTTGTAAGTTTATTTGCAGCATTTGTTCCTGCCCGTGTGGTGGGCGAAATGACAAGCATAGGAACTTTATTTGCCTTTATACTGGTTTGTATTGGAGTATGGGTAATGCGTGTGAAAATGCCAGAATTAAAAAGAGAGTTTAAAACGCCGTTTGTTCCTTTGGTTCCCATTCTTGGTATTGTGGTTTGCCTGTTTATGATGGTATTTTTGCCAATGGATACCTGGATTCGTTTACTGGTGTGGATGCTTATAGGAATGGATATATACCTGGTGTATGGAGCTAAACACAGTTTACTGGGCACAGGTACTACAGAAAGAAAAGGGATGAGACTGGCCAGGTACACAGGTTTGGTATTATGCTTATTGCTTGTAGTAGCCGGTCTTTTACATCAATATACAGTAGGCTTTGAAACAGATCGTACCTTAATGTATATCTCTATTATTTTTGCGGCTGTTCATTTAGTGGTATTTGGCACCAAACTAAACAGGAAAGAAGAAACAACATAAGTTGTTTATAATATTTATTCATAAAAAAAGGTTGCAGTAAAATGCAACCTTTTTTTATGCGAATTAAATTAAATTTATAGAGCAGTTTTTTTCTTATCCATCTCTGCTGCTTTTTTTACATCTTTTTTATAATTGTAAATTTCACTCATGTTGCTCAGCAGTTCCTGGTAAGTACCTCTCTGTGCCGGCTTAAGGCTGGGCAGTGCATCGTAATAAGCTGAGGCTTTAACTGCATATTCTAAAAACTCGTCCATTTGTTTATTGGTTTGTGATACAAGTTCTGCTTTCTTTTTTACATCTTCGGGCTTTGTACCTTTTTTGAGATTAGCCGCAATACTCAAATCAGAACTCATGTTATACATATGTTTTGTCATCAGCAGAGTGGCATCTATTCCTTTATCATTGGCAATGGCAGATTTTAATACAGCTGTAAGTTTTGCTTTAGAAGCATTTTCATCTACATGTTTAGATTCTTTACCGTAAATACTATTAAAGAGTTCTATAGCGTAGTTAAAAGGTACAATATAGTTAGATGGATTGCTGACCATCATCTCATCATATTTTGCAAACAATAAAGCCTGATCGCCTTTTTTCCGCACACCGTCTAACTCCAGGCTTGTCCAGAATTCGCTTTTGGGATAATACATTTTGCCCTTGTCTAAAATGCTTTTCAGGTTTTCGGTATCTTCTTTTTTGTTGTAATAATCTGCCAGGTATTCATATATTTCCTGGTAAGCAGCGCCGGAAACATTAGCATCTGTAAGCTTACGGTAGTAAGTAATTGCAGCACTATCATTTTTAGATTGCATAGCCGAAATAGCTGTGTTAAGTACGAGAGATGTATCTAAAGGATACAGCTTAGCTTCTGTGAAAGTGTATTGTTTGGCCAGTATATAATCTTTTACATCCAGTGCGCTTTTAAAAGCAGTATAAGCTTTAGCATATTCTTTTCCATTATAAAACCCTGCGCCTAAGTCAAACAGGTTAAAATAAACATCCAGGTAAGACTTATAGCCTTCTACTTTTAAGCGGATGTCATTTTTATCTAATTCCTGATTTTTTTTAAATGCTTCATATGCCTGCAATTTCAGGTCAAGTCTTTCAGATGGAGATATAGAAGTATCATAAGAAAGAGAATTATAAATTCTTCCTTTAAAATACCATCCGTCAGACTTGCCGCTGTTTTTAGCATCAGCCATATGTTTGTCAATAGCCGTTTTTGCCTGGGCAAATTGC
>JAYVGA010000328.1:0-2165 GCA_043772635.1 Chitinophagaceae bacterium | reverse complement strand
TTTTTCCAGCCGCTTTTTATTTTTTACAAAAATGCTGTCATCATAACTAAGATTATCATTTATGCTGGTAGCAGTGGCAGCCAGGTCTTCATTTTTTTTTGCAGAATTATGAAGGGTTATTTCTATGGTAGAATACAAAGTTTCCGGCGTTACCGGTTTTACCAGGTATGCATATGGCTCGGCCAGTTTTGCTTTTTCCACCGTTTGCGAATCTGCAAGAGCCGTTAAAAAATAAATGGAATGGCAGCATTTTTTTTTAATTCAGATGCCAGGTCAATACCGGTCATTTCTCCCGCAAGATCAATATCTAAAATTACGAGGTCGGGCAGCAGGGTTTTTATTTTACGTTGTGCTTCTTCAGCATTGTCAAAGCAGCCCACTACCTCCATGCCCATATCCTGCAGGTTATAAGATATTTCTTTTGCAATGATCCAGTCATCTTCTACCAATAAAATTTTTATTCCGGGCATGGTTTAGTTTGTGCTTGCTGCAAATATATAAACGGCTAAATTTACACAATCATCATGTTATTTCAACACCCGAAATATTTTTATCGCTTTGCATGTATTATCTTTTTATTGGGTATGAATTTATATTTAACTGCCCAGCATGTAATTGTTCTTGAAGCCAATCAACTTTCCATACCTGTTCTGCAAAAAGATATTAGTTGGTTTGCCGACAAAACCGGTAATAGTGTTTTTGCAAAAATTAAAGACAGCATTTTTTTATCCTATAATAAAAATTATTTTTTGGCCTTGCCAAAAAATGGAAATACATGGGCAAGGCTGCAGCTAAGCAATCGCAGCGGGCTGGACCAGGAATATATTCTGCAAACAAATAAGTGGGGTTATTTTGATGCATTTATAATGGACCAAAATAATAAAACTATTCACCTGGTAAGCGGAAGCCTGCTGCCATTGCATTTGCGTTCGCAACCTTCCAATATAAATGCTGTAAAATTTTTAATAAAAAGAGAAGAAAACAAAATCATTTATTTAAAATTCATAAGTGAATACAGTATTTATGAACACAAGGATATAGACCTGCAACTGGTAAAACAAATCATGTTTGAAACTGCAGACCGGCAGCGTTTGTTATGGCAGGGTTTATTTTTTGGTGTTATACTGGTAATGGCGCTGTACAATCTGTTTATTCTTTTTGCGGTAAAAGACATCAGCTATTTTTATTATGTGCTCAGCATTGTAAGCATCGGTTTATATTTTGCATTTTATTATGGCTTTGGTATAGAATACCTGTGGCCCCGTTTTCCGCTTTGGGATACATTTTGTTTTGCCATCATCAATCCATTTACCGGGCTCACCCGCATTTTATTTACCAGAACCTATTTGCATACACCCGTTCTTTTGCCCCGGATAAATAAAATATTAAATGCATTGGCTGCTGCATGCATTGCAACATTACTCACCGGCCTGGCCTGTTATTTTTTAAAAATAGATTTGTTGAAACCATTGGTTACCATCATTGGTGTGCTGGGGGCATTTGTTTTAATAATGATGCTGGTGGCGGGTATTGTGGCTTATTATTTTGATAAATATGAACCCGCAAAATATTTTATTGCTGCCAATATTCTTTTGGTGCTGGGTGCCATTGCATTTATTTTTAGAGAAACAGGATTGATGACAGATAATTTTTTTACCCGTTACCTTGTGCAGTATGCTGTGCTCATACAGGCAGTAGTTTTATCCCTGGGTTTGGCCAGCCGCTTAAATAAAATGCGGCTGCAGTTGGCCAACGAAACATTAGAAAGAGAGCGGCTTGAACTGGAAAAAGAAATAGAAAAAAAAGAAGGAATAGAACAGCAGAGGCAGCAACTGCAACTGCAGGTAAAAGAAAAAACAACCGACCTGCAATTAAAAAATGAAATACTGGAACAAACAGTAAATCAGCTTAAAGCATCTGAAATAAAACTAAGCGAACTTAACCAGGTAAAAGATAAATTGTTTTCTGTAGTATCCCATGATCTTAGAAACCCATTGGCTACCATGCAGTCTTTTTTAAAACTCATTACCGATCATGAGGAAAAAATGAGTGATGAAGAAAGAGAGAAATTATTTGCAGAAGCGCAGCAATCGCTTAATAACATGAACGAATTATTGTACAACCTGCTGCAGTGGTCAAAGTCGCAAATGAACCTGCTGCAGTTT
>JAYVGA010000327.1:0-10066 GCA_043772635.1 Chitinophagaceae bacterium | reverse complement strand
TTTTCATTGAAAATTTTTTGTTGAGCATTGAATATTGAGCATTATTTCTTTCCACATCTTAAGTCAACGACATTGAATGGTCAATAGTCAATGGTCAATGGAAAAGTCCAAAGAATCAGAGAGCCATTCACCATTGACTATTCACCAAAACATGTTTTTAAAATATATCCCCCTGCATCTATCTAAACACGCCGCTCAACCCTTATTTTTGCAACCTAAATTTGCTATATGGATTTCCAACTTTCTGAAGAACACCTGATGATAAAAAAAGCTGCCAGTGATTTTGCAGTAAACGAATGCCTGCCCGGCGTAATTGAAAGAGATGAGCACCAAAAATTTCCTAAAGAACAAATTGAAAAACTGGCCGACCTTGGTTTTATGGGTATGATGGTAAAACCAGAATATGGCGGCAGCGGCATGGATACCATTAGCTATGTGCTGGCCATGGAAGAGATAAGCAAAGTAGATGCAAGTGTGAGTGTATGCATGAGCGTAAACAACAGCCTGGTTTGTTATGGGCTGCAGGAGTATGGTAATGAAAAACAGAAACAAAAATACTTAACGCCGCTGGCACAGGGTAAAAAAGACGGCGAACTTTTTATTGGCGCATTTTTATTAAGCGAACCCGAAGCAGGCAGTGATGCCACTTCTCAAAGAACCACTGCAGAAGATAAGGGTGATCATTATATTTTAAACGGAACAAAAAACTGGATAACCAATGGCAACAGTGCCAGCGTTTATTTGGTAATTGCGCAAACAGATGTAGCAAAAGGCAGCCGGGGCATTAATGCATTTATTGTAGAAAAAAAATGGGAAGGTGTAACCGTGGGAGCTAAAGAAAATAAGCTGGGCATACGTGGCAGCGATACACATACCATTATGTTTACCGATGTAAAAGTGCCTAAGGAAAACAGGATTGGAGAAGATGGTTTTGGTTTTAAGTTTGCCATGAAAACATTGGCCGGCGGGCGCATTGGCATTGCATCGCAGGCATTGGGAATAGCCAGCGGCGCTTACGAACTTGCACTTGCTTACAGCAAACAACGCAAAGCTTTTGGTACCGAAATAATGAACCACCAGATTATACAGTTTAAACTGGCAGATATGGCTACACGTATTGAAGCCAGCCGCCTGCTTTGCCTTAAAGCAGCTTTTGAAAAAGACAATAAAATAGATTATACCCTCAGCAGTTCTATGGCAAAAGTTTTTGCCAGCGAAACAGCTATGTGGACGGCAACAGAAGCAGTGCAGATTCATGGTGGTTATGGTTTTGTAAAAGAATACCATGTAGAACGTATGATGAGAGATGCAAAAATTACACAAATTTATGAGGGCACAAGTGAAGTGCAGAGGATTGTGATAAGCAGGGCGATATTGAAATAAAAGCCCCCTCTATCTTCCCCGAAGGGGAAGGATATGGAGGAGAACAAAGCGAAGATGGAAGCGAAGGATAAATTATTCTTCGCTTTTTTGCTGGATAAATAATTGATGTTGAATTGGGAGGTTAAATGTTTGGTTTTATTTTACTGTACCGTCCCCCTCCTTCAGGAGAGGGAATGAGGGTGAGGTTTTTGCACTTTTTTGTGTAACATGCATTGTAATATCTTTACCTTAATAGAGAAATAAAAATCATGAGCATCATACAAATTTCCCAACTTAAAAAACAGTATAGCGGCAATTATGTTTTAAAAGGAATTGATCTCACAGTGGATGCCGGGCAGATTGTAGGATATATTGGCCCTAATGGTGCCGGCAAAAGCACTACTATAAAAATACTCTGCGGTATCCTGAGCGATTTTGAAGGAGATGTAAATGTGCTGGGTATGAACGTAAGAGAAAACCCGATTGAGATAAAACAAAAAATTGGTTATATACCGGAGCAGGCAGCATTGTATGAAGTGCTCAGCCCTTTAGAATATCTTAATTTTGTGGGCAAATTATATCAGCTGGAAGATGCAGAGATCAACACAAAATCCAACGAGTTATTAAAATTGTTTGAGCTGGGAGACAAAGCAGACCAGCGCATGAATGGTTTTAGCAAAGGCATGAAACAAAAAGTGTTACTCATAAGCGGGCTGATGCACAACCCCGAAATTATTTTTTTGGATGAGCCCCTGAGCGGCCTGGATGCCAATGCAGTAATACTGGTAAAAGAAATATTATCGCAATTAAAAAAAGCGGGTAAAACTATTTTTTACTCATCCCATATTATGGATGTGGTAGAAAAAATAAGCGACCGCATCATCATCATAGACAAAGGAGCAGTTATTGCAGATGGGAGTTTTGAAACGCTGAAACAGCAGGCCAGCCTTGGTTCGCTGGAAAATATTTTTACTGCACTTACCGGCGGATCGGAACAGCACCAAAATACTGCACAACAATTTATAGATGTTTTAAAAAGCTGACAATGGATAAATGGATACTGCGTTTATTACTATCCTTTGTAAAAACATTTGTAAAACAGGGGGTAGATTTTGAACGATTAAAAATAATTACTCAAACAAAAATATTGATGGACCGGCGGCGGGTTCATGTAAACTACAACAAACAAAAAAACAAAGAGCCAAAAAACCCTTTGCTCATTACACTTTTGGTATATGCTTTTTTTGGGTTGATTATGGCCGTACTCCTGGCTTCTACAACGTCGCTGGTACTAAGTATGATTTTATTTCATGCGTATCTGTTGTTTATGATGGCTATGACGCTTATCACAGATTTTAGTACAGTACTGCTGGATACAACAGATAACCAGATTATTTTGCCCAGGCCGGTAAACAGTAAAACTATTTTTATTGCAAGGCTAGTTCATATTCTTGTGTATCTTTTACAGTTCACCATTGCCCTGGCTGTTTTTCCACTTATAGCTATTTTTATTTTTTTTAGTATTGGAGCTGGCCTTGCTGCCGTATTTACCATACTGCTTACGGTAGCACTGGCAGTGTTTTTTACTTACCTGCTTTATGTTTTAATATTAAGATTTGGCAATGAGCAAAAAGTAAAAGATATCATTGCATACTTTCAAATTTTTATGACGATCCTTTTTACTGTAGGTTACCAGTTGCTGCCCAGGCTTATAAATTTTGAAGAAATAGAACGCAGTTTTACCCTGCACTGGTATTCTTATTTTTTACCACCGGTATGGATGGCAATGAGTATAGAAGCCGTGCAGCAATTACAATTTGATGGCCTGCATTTACTCATGATATTTTGTGCGGTAATTGTTCCTCTTTTTACTTTTTGGTTTATGATGAAATATCTGGCGCCATCCTTTGCCCGAAAATTATCTGCCATGCAAAATAGTGTAGGAGCCATTGTAAAAAAAGATCATCAGCTTTCAAAAAAACAATCCATCAGCAACAGGCTCTCTGCTATACTCTGCAAATCGCCTTCAGAAAAAGCGGGCTACGAAATGGTATGGAAACTTACCGGCAGGGATAAAGGTTTTAAAATGCAGTTTTATCCAGGCCTGGGCTATATACTGGTATTTGTTTTTATCATTGTATTTAAGAGTGGGAGAAATTTTCAAACTACTATACATGCATTGCCCGGTTCCAATGCATTTTTATGGATGATTTACCTGCCAATGTTTGCAGTGAGCAGCAGTAAAAGTATTATTGCTGTTTACGAAAATTTCCAGGCCTCATGGGTTTATTATTCTACGCCGGTAAAATACCCCGGGCATGTTATCAGCGGCTCTGTAAAAGCCTTGCTTACTAAATTTTTTCTTCCTGCTTATATCATCATGTTTGCATTTTGCTGGTACACCTGGGGCAACAGCATAACAGATGATTTTGTTTTTGGCTTTTTTAATAACATCATTATTTTTTTACTGATAGAAATATTTTCTACCCATTACCTGCCTTTTTCGCAACAGCAAAATATAAAAGCGCAAACAGGACGCTTTTTAAAAATGATGTTACAAATGGCCATAGTAGGCGCTTTGGTCGGTCTGCATTACCTTGCCTTAAAAATAAGCTGGCTGGCAGCAGCGCTTATACCAGTAGCATTAATGAGCAGCTATTTTTTAAACCTTAAAATTAAAAACCTCCGGTGGAAGGATATGACTTTATAATATGCCAGTAAATACAGCATCATACAACGCCCTTAAAAATATTGCAGCACAACACAATGCTGTATTGGTAGCGGTTTCTAAATTTAAACCCATAGCAGATATTCAATTACTCTACGATCTTGGGCAAAGGGATTTTGGAGAAAATTTTGTGCAGGAACTGCTCTTAAAATATGAAGCACTACCCAAAGATATCCGCTGGCATTATATTGGCCACCTGCAAAGCAATAAGGTAAAATATATTGCCCCGTTTATTTATTTAATTCATGGTGTGGATAGTGAAAAGCTATTGGCAGAAATAAATAAACAGGCTGCTAAAAATAACCGGGTAATTGATTGCCTGCTGCAGGTGCATATAGCACAGGAAGAAACAAAGTTTGGGTTTGATGACCAGGAAATACAAGAATTAATAACACGAATTTTTGACACGAATTACACGAATTTTAAGAATGTACATATTAGCGGGCTGATGGGAATGGCATCTTTTAGTGAGGATAAAGAAAAAGTAAGAGGAGAATTTAAAAAATTAAAAATGCTGTTTGATAAAATAAAACTTCAGTCACCTGAATTATATACCAGTAGCCACTCTTTTGGAGAAGAATCGGGCAGAGGCTTTCTTAGCATGGGCATGAGTGGCGATTATGAAATTGCATTGGAAGAAGGAAGCAATATGATAAGGATTGGGAGTTTGCTGTTTGGAGAAAGAAAAGTTTAGCTGCCTCCCGGCTCCTCATCCCCGCCTGCCGGCGCTCTTTAGTAAATACTGCTGTGGAAAACAACACGCTTTTAATGTAGTAAAAAATGATGCGATAAATTTGAATATTTTTTTATGCCGGCTTATATCATAAATATTCAAATCTGATTTCTGTTGGGATAATACTATCGGTATATTTTTTTTAAATATTTTATCCATCGACTTAGAAATGTATAAATGGTTTTCCTGCCAGCGCCTGCACAAATAATAAGGAAGTAAAAATAAAATATGCAGCGGCGGTTATAAGGGTTATTTTAATATTCCTGGCCACATAGTATGAAAAAAGTGGCAGCAACTGTAGCGAATGCATTCCTAAAAAGTGAGCTACTCTAAGATCCCCGAATGCTGTGCTCCAGTTTATAAGCGGCAGTCCTGCTCCTCCATCTTTTGTACCCACAGTGTGTGCTAATCTTGCAGCCATTAAACCTCCCTCAAAAGCAAAAATTACAAAAAATACAATACCTAACCTTATGCCCCATACATATGCCTGTGGAAGGCTGGGGAATTTTTTAATAAAAAATAAATAACCGATATACCCAGTCCAGAGCGTCATGAGAGTAATGGCCAGCCCCATCAAAGAAAACATCATACCATGAAACGCACTGGAGATATTAAAATGAGATAATTGTCCCTTCGCTGCCTGGAAGGAAATATAAATGTTTTCAAAAGAAAAAACTGCAATAACCATCCAGGAATAAACAGTTACTTTTCTTTTCTCTTCCAAATAAATCATTATCCATCCCATAGTAAAAACAAATATGGCTGTAGAAATAAAAAACTTAAACGGTTTTATCCAGGCGTTTATACCAAATACCTGTGTGTTCTGTACCATCATTAAACCCACACAGCAAACCGCAGCAACTATACAGGACCAGCCATAATAAAACAATGGCTTATTTCTACTTTTTAATATTTTAAAAAAAGATATCATACCGCTCAGCATTAAGGATAATTTAAAAAATATTTTTTAGTTTTTACCATTCTTATCAGCAGGTATAAAAACAAACCCACCGGCCCCAGCATAAATGTAAAAAACAGGCAGGGTATAATTAACCAATGGCTGATGTTATTTTTGCCTGCATCATTTAAAATAAACAAGCCCACCATTAAATCAAAAGCAAGGTAATGTACCCAGCCTGCAAGCACCGCTCCTTCATTGGTAAATAGCTGCATTACGCCCGGCAGGCTGCCAAAACTTTTAAAATCGTCCTGGCCGAATGATTTGCTGAGGGTATAGATATAAATAATGCAGAGTAGCGTAACTACAAATCCAATAACAGCCCTGCCTGTCCATTTCCATTTTGGGGCTACTATCATAAGCACCCATGCAAGCATGGCTATTGTACTTGCCAGTTTAAATATTTGTGCGTTTACCATATTTTTTTTATTTAGAGCTAAAGATATTTTTCATTTAATGCAAAAGCAAGTTTTGTGTATTTTTTTTATACAATATGAATTTTATTTTTTTAAAAACAATTGCCTCACAAAAAATGCAATGGTGCAAACAAACACTAAAATAAAAACTCAATCCACTCCATAAAAAAAGTTCCGCTAAAAGCGGAACTCCTTTAAAAGAAAAAAATGTTTAATTAAAAATATATCTTACTCCCGTTTGCACCTGGTATCTGGATGCCTGGGCAGTACTGTTTTGAAAAGAAGAAGTAAGCGGAATTAAATTGGCAGCATCTAAATAAGGAAAACTAAATACCGGCTTGCCTGCATTAGGGCTTGTGGTTTCTACACGCTTGTAATTTAAAATGGTTGTTCTGTTGGTGGTTTTAAAAGTACCCCAGTTTTTATTTAAGAGATTACCAAAGTTAAAGATATCCATAGTAAACCTAACGGTATTGCGTTTACCTTTTACAGCTACAAAAAAGTCTTGTGTAAAATTAAGATCCAACTTTTTGTAAAAGGGAAGCAGCAAACCATTTCTTTCTGCATACTGTCCTCTCCTGGTGCTCAGGTAAGGATCCTGGTTAATGTAGGCATTTAGTTGTGCCCACAATACAACAGGTGTTCTTGTATCTGCAGCATTGGCTCCTTCTAAAATAATTTCGCCTGCATTGTTGGGTACATAAATAAGATCGTTACTGGTTAATGGATCATTGTTAAGATCGCCATTGTAAGCGTAACTGCCCGTGCCGCCATTGGCCGCTTCAAATGTAAACCCAATGGATGTAGCAAAATGTTTAGCATATTCAAAACGGTAATAAGATGCGGCCACTACACGGTGAGGCTGATTAAATGAAGAATAAGAAGTTACATCTGCATTTGGATCGCCACTTACCAAACGGTCTCTCCAGATTGATTGTGCGATAGACCCTCCATCGTTTACAGATTTACTTTTACCATAGCTGTATGCAAGCATGGTGTAAAGGTTTTTTACGTTGCGCTGCAACTGTAACGTAACATTATAACTGTAACCTTTAGAAGAGTTAGTCATCAAAATAGCATCAGAAATATTTGGATTGGAAGCCGTAGCACCACCTGCACCACCATAAATGCGTGTGCCACTGTAACGGATACGGTTATCTGCTCCCAGCAAAGCTGTACCGGCAGAAGGAAGGTTAATATTCTGATGATATACAGCATTAATATCTTTAGAAAAAATGCCTTCTAATGTTGCCGTAATACCATGCGCTAATTTTTGATCTAATGCAAGGTTGGTACGAAACACCTGTGGAAATTTAAAATCCTTATCTGTTACTGCAAGGTTATAAGAAGTGTTTGCTTTTGCATTTACCGGCCTGTTCACATTTACATCAGCATTAAATACAAAACGTGGATCGGTGGCCGGCACACCATTAACACCCGGCTGCAAAACAAAAGAACCAAAATCTACACCATTGTTGCTGGCCTGGTTGCTTATCCATACAAAAGGAGGAGCACCTGCAAAAATTCCTACACCACCTCTAAGCTGTGTTTTTTTATCGCCGTTTACATCCCAGTTAAAACCTACTCTGGGGCTCCACAACACAGATGTTTTTGGTGCATCACCTGTTTTTATTTTTAATCCATTGCGGTAAGTAAGAGAATCTGCATTAAGGTTAGGAATAAAATTGTCAAACACCGGTATATCTGCTCTTAAGCCGGCAGTAAGGGTTAGGTTATTGGTAACTGCCCATTTATCCTGTGCAAAAAATCCGAGCTGGTAGGCTTTTACATCTGCAAAAGGAAACTCGCCACCCGGTCTTGCAGAAAAACGAAGTTCATAACGGATAGCCGTAGCCGCACCATTGTTTACACTGTTATAAAAATCCTGCAGGCTGTTAAACTGGTAGGCTCCGTTATAATTTGGTGCAAAGCCATTTTTAAATTTATTAAAAGTGTTTTGTGTACCAAAAGTAAGGGTGTGCTTTCCTTTAAACATGGTAACAATATCATTTAACTGCCAGGTGTCTGTATTTAACTGGTTAAAAGCCGTAAAGGGCTCATACCCAAAAGAAGTAAATGTAGAACCCAGTCCGTTACCAATATCTACCAAAGGAAAAATACCGCTGGGGCTGGTTCTGTAATCTCTGAGGCGGTTAAAACCTACCTGCAGTTTGTTAGAAATTTTGTTGCTTACCCTTGTATTTAATTCTGCAATAACAATATTAAAATCGTTATTGATAACATAAGAAGATGCAAAGAAAGGCATGGCTGTGCTGCTGGGCTGCCTGCTGCCGGCAATAGCGCCACTATTGCTTGGGGCAATATTGCGGTTACTCTTCAGGTAATAATAATTAATGTTAAGGGTATTTTTTTTGTTGATATTAAAATCTACCCTTGCTGTTATTTTATCACTGTAAGTATCAAAACTATAATTCTCATAAGGGCCTGCATCGTAATTAAATTTAGTTTTTAAAAAAGCGCTTAACGAATCCAGTGCCTCTCCCCTTGCCTGCGATACATTATCGCCGGTAGAGCCTCCACGGCTTGCTATACGGCTGGTTGCAGGTGCACTCTCCCGCTGCATTTCGGCACTTACAAAAAAGAATAATTTATTTTTTATTATGGGGCCACCAATACTAAAACCACGGTTGGCAAAATCAAAGTCCTGGCGGGGTACAATGGTACTGGCCACTTTTCTGCCGGTAAGTTTTGGGCCTTTCCATTAATTATAAACAGATCCCTTAAATTCGTTTGTACCGCTTTTTGTTACAGAGTTTATACCTGCGCCGGTAAAGCTTCCCAGCGTTACATCGTAGGGAGCAATGTTTACCTGTATCTGTTCCAATGCATCAATACTTATGGGCTGAGAACCTGTTTGCCCACCCAGTGTGCCAGACAAACCAAATGTATTATTAAAGCTTGCACCGTTTACAGTAAGATTATTATAAGAGTTGCTGCGGCCTGCAAAACTGCTTCCATTTGCTGTGGGCGTTAAACGGGTAAAATCCTGCAAGCTCCTGTTGGCAGATGGCAGCCTGTCTATTTGCTGGCGGCTGATAACTTCTGCAGAACCTGTGCGGCTTTTGCTGAAAACTTTATCGCTTCTGCCGGCGGTTACAACTACTTCGGTTAAAGATCCTGTTTCGCTCATCATAGCAAAATCTGCTTTGTATGCAGTGCCCAGTGTGAGCATAATATCCTGCTGTTTATTTTCTTTAAACCCTACAAAGGTTGAGGTAACAGTATAGGGCCCGCCTATTCTTACATTAGGCAGGTTAAAACGTCCATCGTTACGTGATGTAGTGCTGTAAAGTGTTCCGGTGGGTGTATGCAGGGCAGTTACTGTAGCACCCTGCAATGCTTTACCATCTTCCCCGGTTACTACTCCCTGAATTTCGGAAGTGGTTTCCTGTGCAAAGGCTGCTGTGCTGCAAAAAAAACTTAGCAGCAGGGCAAAAATTAATTTTGTGTTACTCATAATTAGCGGTTTTAAATTTTGCGGCAAAGTTGTTGGCATAACTTTAATTTATGGTTGGATAAAAGTTATGATAAGGTTACCTGATTATTATTAAATAATTAATTTTAAAAATGTTTAAATATTTACATACAACGCAGCAATGAAAGATTGTTGCAATAGATTGGAGCTAAATAAAAATATTGCAGATGCAAATGTAAATTCTTTACATGGCCTTTTAAAAATTACAAAAAAGATTTTACTAACAAATAAAGCACTTAAGATTTTACCAGTTGTTCAAACAAACGAGTAAGCGTAGTATGCGGGTCTTTACACAGGCCCGGATGCACGGCCGATGATTGTACCACAGTGCTTCTCCTGGCAGTGAGCCATCTAAAACGGGAAGCCATATCTA
>JAYVGA010000326.1:0-2722 GCA_043772635.1 Chitinophagaceae bacterium | reverse complement strand
TAAATGACTTATTGACTAATGACCAATGACATTTTTAGCCCACCCTTAATCTTAGCCTTAAAAAATCAATTAATAACCGTAAATGTAACCCCGCTTACTACAGTAAGATTACCGCCGGGCAGCTCAATATTTAAATTTTTACAAACAGCATTTACATTAGCTATAATGGAATGGCGGATATTTATCTGTGATCCTGCTGGTGGAACAATTCCCCCTACCCAGGTAGCGGGGTTGTTCCAGTTGCCATTGGCAGCAGAAATATAAATAACTCCTGCCCCGGCAAGAGTACCGTTTGCCAATACTTTTTCAGCAAATGCATCAATGCCTGAAGGAAGCATAAGATTGCGGAAATCGGTCCACGTTATAATAGCACTTCCATTATCAGAAGATACTGCATTGGCAAAGTTGGGCGCTGCAGAAGTGGCACTGCAAATGATAACTCCTGCCCCGGCCCACTGCAACAATCCGGCAGTATTTAATTTTTGTGCTTTAATAAAAGTATTGGCTACTGCATAAGTAAAAATGCTGTTACCGCTTGCATCCGTAACAATTGAAGCATCAAAAACCAGGTCTGTCATTACCGAAACTGCTATTCCATTTACAGCCCATAAGGCAGTACCGGCATTAGTGATCCTCTGGCCATATATCCGTTTATCATCATCATATTTTATTGCAGCTATAATGCCACCTGCTGCATCAGTTGCCACATCTGCTACAACCTGGTTACCCGCTGCAGTACAAACTGCCACACCATTTGCAGCCCATTGAGGAGCACCACTGCTGTTTACTTTTTGTGCATATACATCGTAGTTGGTAATATCCTGCGGTGGCTCATTTCTTCCATCATCAAAAACCAATATTACCCCACCGCTTCCATCTGGTATTATCCCTCCGTTTCCCTGGGGTATTGCACCGCTGCCAACCTGGTTATTTTGATTACCGGCTGCTGTAATAATTGCAGATCCGTTATTTGTCCACAGTGGCACACCACTGCCATTTAAACGTTGCCCGTAAATATCTGTATTAATAAAATCATTGGCTGCAGTAAAACTGTAATTTAATCCATTAGGATCGTTGCGGGTATCTGTAAAAAATATAAAGGCTCCATTGCTGCCATCTGCTGCAATGTGAGATGGCCATCTAAAACCCGGAGCGGTACATACCATCACGCCATTAGCTGCCCATTGTGCTATACCAGTACTATTAAACCGCTGGGCAAAAGTTTGAATATTCTGAGCCGCATTATCATCTCCCTGCCAGGTAATAATTATACCGCCTGCTCCATCGGTACATAATAAAACTGCCAAATCGTTTTGTGTTGCATTATTGGTTACCCGTACACCATTTGCCGCCCACTGCACCAGCCCTGCGCTGTTTATTCTCTGAATATAAATATCACTGGCAAGAGGATCGTTGCGGTAATCTCTCCAGGCAATAAAAGCTCCACCAGATCCATCGGGTATGGCGTTGAGTCCATTTTTTTCACTGGTGGTTATACAAATAGGCACAGGGCTGCTAATACTTCCCCAGGCCACTATTCCGGCTGCTGAAATTTTTTGGGCATAAAAATCGCCGTTAACCGTAAAATCTGAAAAAAAACTTATGTTGCCATTAGCACCATCGCTTACCGATACAATAATATTTTCGCTTACGGTGCCGTTTGATAAAATGGTATTTATAGATGAATTACTGTTCCATTGACAAATTGCGGTGAGTGATATTAATAACAGGAATAAAACAGCAAGGTATTTTTTCATATTCAGTAGTTTGGCTCATTTATTTACAGCTTTAAATTTACTTCGTTTTTATTATTTATTTATACAATTTTTTTTTGATTTGTATTTTTAAATTATTGCTTACACAAGAAGTGCTTTATGTACAGGCCCGGTTTTATGCTGAACCAACCCTTTAACCCAGTATAGAAAAAGCTTTGGCTAAGTACACTACCTTTTATCCTTATAACGGTGTATTAAAATAATAAACAATTAAGTTTTCATTAAAATAAAAATGGTTCGTTTTATACGAACCATTTTGTTTTATAACATTTAATGATAAATAACATCACTATTGCAGCCTTACAAAAATGCAGGGATAAAACTTACAGCCGGTAAAAATACAAGCCACTCATTTACTTATTGAACTCTTGACCCCTTATAAAAATGCAGCAGGAGTCACTACCCCATTATCCTATCGTAAATCCATCCGGTATTACCGCTCCTTTTTTTACTACCACAATACCGTCTTTTACTGCATAGAGCGAATGATCCGAATCTGCTAAATGACTACCTCCATTTATTATTACATTATTGCCCAGCCTGCAGTCTTTATCCATTATAACATTAGTAAGGCTGCAGTTATTGCCAATACCAGCTTTAGGTATTCCCCTCTCATTATTGTGCGCTATTTCTTCTATGGTTTCATAAAAATCGCAACCCATAATATAACAACTGGTAAGTACACTGCCCTCTCCTATGCGGCTGCGTATGCCTATTACCGAATTAGAAATAGATTTTGCTCTTATGATGGAACCTTCGGCAATAATTGCTTTGTCCAGGTGTGTGCCACTAATTTTTGCAGGCGGCAACATGCGTGCACGACTGTAAACCATTTTCGTGTTATCAAACAAATTAAATGGTGGTATATCCAGCGTGAGTGCTAGGTTGGCTTCAAAGAATGAGTAAATGTTTCCAATGTCTGTCCAGTATCCATCGTACTGGTAACT
>JAYVGA010000325.1:0-5159 GCA_043772635.1 Chitinophagaceae bacterium | reverse complement strand
ATTGGCACTTATTACAATTGATAAATTATTTATGGATACAACAACATTTCTTAAGTATAGGACAACAGAGAATTTAATACTCCTGGATTTTACCATTTTCAAATGACTTATTGATTTAATGGACCATTGAACTTTCACCATTGACCATTGACCTATTAACTCAATGACAAGTTTAAAAGTCTCGGGAATAAAAGAAGTCTGTTTAAAACCTTGGGCAGGGAATACCTTTAGATTCTGCGGGGCGCTTAATGTAGATAAGCGAAATTTCCGAACCACCACGGGCACCCGTAGCCGCTTTTAAACTGCTTACGTTTAAATCGTAGCTGGCCCCAATTCGCAGGCCTCCAAATTCCAGCCCCAGGTAAGGGATAATGGCATCGTTAAAACGTATCCACGATCCCACATATACATTGGTGGGGTTATCATTATCGTTATTGGCGTTTAAGCCAAGTGCTGCACCCAGCGTTGTTTCGCTGGCTTTATTTTGTATTTGGTGAATGGCCGATGCACTTAAAGACACCACATCACTCAGGTAAAATGTACCACCTGCATGCACCGTTACCCGTCCGGCCAGGTACCAGTTTTTATCTTTAAAACTTACCTGTGGCCTGTTTATATGATACATAGATGCACCCAGATAATAATTGTTTTCTCCATTGGTAGAGCCAGAGTATAAAACCCCTGCGTTTACATCCACATAACTTTGGTTGTTTCCATTACTTAATACTTCTCTTGCAGATAAATTAGTAAATCCATTTTGGGTAAGCATGGTTTCAAAAGTTAATTTGCTTACATCAAGTATCATACTGCTGTAGGTGCCCTGAAAACCTGCACCAATAGTATTGTAACCATTTTCATCCAGGGCCTTATGATAAGAAAGGGACAGGGAACCATAATTAAGCTTTAGCTGGTTATTGGCGCTGGCATCTGATACCCCGGAAAGTCCTACACCAAAAACATCATTCTCCGGGATACTTTTTTTAAGAATAGGAAAATCAAAAGATGCACTGGTGGTAACATATGCTTTAGGAATAGATGGCCACTGATCTCTGTGATTGGCTGCCAATCTCCATATGCCATCAAATTTGCCGGTAAAGGCAGGATTTAAGGTAAGTGGTGAGGCAAAAAACTGGGAAAAATGCGGATCCTGTGCTTTTAGTGAACCAAGGCAAATAATACAGACAGTTACTAAGAGGTATTTTTTCATTTTAGAACATTATAGAAATTAAAGATAAGCAAATGCCTTAAAAGGCTGCACCTGTAAATGGGTACTTTCAAAACTTTCCGTTAAATACAGCTATCGGGAGAAATGTTTTAATGATTTTTAAACAATGCAGCAGCCGTTATAAAAAGGATTTTGAATTAGAAAAGGTCCTAAACTTCTAAACCTCAAACCTCTAAAACTTTTCAAACCTCTGAAACCCCTGAAAACTTTCAAACCTTTCAAACCTTTCAAACCTCTAAACCTTTCCTAATTCTGCATCTTGGTTCCATATGCAAGATCACCGGCATCTCCTAAGCCCGGCACAATATAACCTTTGGCAGTTAACTCTTCATCAATATCACCGCACCAAATGGTGGCTTTGGGTTCTGCTCTAAGCACATACTCAATGCCCACACTGCAGGCTATGGCACATACAATATGTAGTGATTTTATATTGCCTTCTTCTTTTAAATACTGTATAGATTTTACCAGCGAAGATCCTGTAGCCAGCATAGGATCGCTAAGGATAACCACCCTTCCCTCCAGTTCGGGACAGCTCATGTACTCCATGCTTATTTCAAAAGTTCCGTCGGAATGGTGTTTGCGGTAGGCGCTTAAAAATGCATTATCTGCATGATCAAAAAAATTAAGCAGGCCATTATGCATGGCAAGACCGGCTCTTAGTATAGTGGCTAAAACGGGTTGATCCTTAAGCACTTTACAGGTAGCTATGCCCAGAGGAGTGGTTATTTCTTTATCTTCCGTTTCTAATTCTTTGCTTATTTCGTACCCAATTACTTCTGCAATACGCTCCAGGTTACGCCTGAAACGCAAACGGTCGTTCTGCACTTCCATATCCCTTAACTCGCTCACCCAGTTGCTTACAAGCGAATGCTGTTTGCTAAAATTGTGTACCATATTTTTGATTGATCTTTTTGCTTAAATGTTACAAACCTTAGCAGTAGTGTAAATTTAACTTTTGAATGTATACAAATCTATAATAAAATAAGGGAGCATCCCTTATTTTTGGTTACTCTTTTATTAAAATAACCCTTCACTTTTTTATTATGAAAAAACGCATTATTGGTTTCTGCATTATGAGTATTATTATGGTAGGCTGTAATAACAGTGAGCAACAGCAAAAAACCACAAAGGATAAATATGAAAACAGCAAATTATCGCTGGAAGAAACAGAAAAAAAATCGCCTGTTCTTTTTCTTTCGGTAACGGGCAGCGATAAAAAGAATTTGCTGGGGCAAACCGTAGTAAAAGGTAAAGTGCATAATAATGCCAAAATAGTTACCTACAGGGATGTGGATATAAAATTATTTTTTTATAGCAAAACCGGTACCCTGCTGCAGGAAGACCAGGAAGTAGTATATGAATCTGTAGCACCTGGTGCCACGGTAAATTTTAAATCAAAATATTTTTCGCCAAAAGGAACGGATAGCATTGCAATGAAAGTGGTAAAGGCTAAGTATTAAGGTGGTAAAGATGAATGGTCAATCAATGCCGTTTACTTAAGAACAAATGTTCAATAATCAATTTTCAATGCTCAATTTTCAATTATAAAAGGCAGGTGCATTTTCATTGAAAACTTTTTGTTGAGCATTGAATATTGAGCATTATTTCTTTCCATATGTTAAGTCAACGACATTGAATGGTCAATGGTCAATAAGTCAATATTGATACAAACCCGTAACCATATCGAATCCACGCTGTTCATCAAAAAATAAAAATGGAAAATACTAAAAATGTATCATTGCTTCATAAAATTGCTGTGTGCATATTGACAGCTGTTTTAACAGCATATACAATAAGAAGATTCAGGCCAGGCTATTTGCCCGATTGGTTGCCTAACTTTACAACTGCAATTCTTTTTTGGCTCTTTTTACTTTCACCTCTCCTTTTTATACCTGTTTGGCAGTTTAAAGAAAGAAAAAATAAAATTAATTCAACCTCAACATTAGCTTTCCTTCAGGCAATATTAATTTACTTTTTAGCATTTGATTTTACAAAATGGGCTTTATTAAAATTTTTTCATTTGCATATGACCACATCATTGGCATGGATGGAAATGCCAATGACTATGCTATCTGGCGAACAACAGCTTTCACACTTTTTTGGACAAAATTATCCCATGGTAGTGGCTTTTGGAATTTGTGAAATTACCGGGGCTATTCTTATTCTGTTTAGAAGAACAAGACTATTGGGAGCTTTTATTCTGATAATAATGTCTGCAAATATTGCATTAATAGATTTTTTGTATGGAGTAAAAGGGCCATTTCCAGAAGCCTGTATGTTATTGTGCGTTTCTCTTTATATTGCCATGCAGGACTATGATAAAATTGTAGCCTTCTTTTTTACTGCAAGTACAGCCTTGCCAAAATTTAATTTTAAAAACCAGGGTTTTAAAAATATAATCAGAGCGTCTGCTATTATAATTCCAATGTTAATTTTAATTCCTAAGTATAAAGTTCAATTTCGTTCAACGCTCACAGGAAAATATAAAATTGAAAAAATGACTGTTAATGGAAAAGAACAATTAGCGGACTCCTGTAATAACAACATATTTTCTACCATTTATTTTGACTTAGGCGACTATTTTATATTTACTTCCAATGATTTTAATAAAAAACAAATTGGACATTTTGAATTTAATGAAGCAACACGACAATTCAAAACTACCTGGCAATATCCAAAAGGATTGAGCGATACTTTGTTTGCAAAAGTTTCTTTGCCGGACAAGGAAAACAGAATGACACTTTCTGGTATTATGGGCAGGGACACTTTAAATATGGAGCTTTTAAAAAGAGAAGTAAAGTCTGCTGCCAAAACTTATTAGTTCAAAATTTTTGACGGCATATCACAATGCGGGAAGAACTCTTCAACCCTAACTCAATAACCGCAACCCTTAACCTTTTACAAAAGAAAAACTATCTCCGTCAAACAAACCTTTATCGCTTAGTTTAAGATGAGGTATTACCAGCAGTGCCATAAAAGATAAGCTCATAAAAGGTGCAGCAAGCGGGCTGCCCAGCTCCTGTTTTACAAAGTTATCAATAGCTGTATAGCTTGCGGCTACAGTATATCCATCTTCTGCACTCATGAGCCCTGCAACAGGTAAGGGCAAAATCATTTTTTTATCAGGGCTCACCGCACTTACACCTCCCCGTTGTTGTATAATAAGGTTTACGGCCTGGCAAATACTTTCATCATCTGCACCCACGGCCACAATATTATGGCTGTCGTGTGCCACAGATGAGGCCAGGGCTCCTTTTTTTATCCCGATATTTTTTATAAAGGCTTTGGCTACCGGTGCATTGCTATAACGGTTTACCACCACAATTTTTAAAATATCATCATCAGTATTACTTACCATAAAATTATTTTTTACGGTAGCCTCCCTTAATATTTTATTGGTAATAAGCTGTCCCTCCAGGGCTTCAATAACAGGTATTTGTGTGTGGCTAAAATTGGCCGGCATAGCAAAATCATCAGCCAGTTTTTCATCACAATTAAATTCATTAATACTGCCACAGGGTTGTGTAACAATAAATGATTTTCCATTTTGTGCTACCATCTCTCCATCAATGTAAGTTTCCTGCACTTCAAAATGTATAAGATCTTTTAATACAATAAAATCTGCGGCATCGCCCTCTCTTAAAATTCCGTTGTTCATTTTATAATGCAGTACCGGGTTAATGCATGCTGCCTGTAACACTTTAAATACATCTATACCATGTGCCACCGCCCTTGCACAAAGTAAATTAATATGTCCCTGTACCAGGCTGTCGGGGTGTTTATCATCGCTGCAAAACATCATGTTTTTATAATGCTCATGCATAAGGTTAATCAATGCGTCAAAATTTTTTGCTGCGCTTCCTTCCCGAATTAGAATCTTCATACCATAACCTAATTTTTCCCGGGCTTCATCTTCTGTAAAACATTCATG
>JAYVGA010000324.1:0-25351 GCA_043772635.1 Chitinophagaceae bacterium | reverse complement strand
AACAATATCATTACAGATAGCCGATGTAAATATTGGAATTTTATATGTTTTTGGTGTGGTAAGTTTGGGAGTATATGGTATTATGATTGGCGGTTGGGCCAGCAACAATAAGTTTTCACTCATAGGTGCATTAAGGGCATCATCGCAAATAATAAGTTATGAGCTGGCCATGGGTATTTCTTTGATTGCATTGCTTATGGTTACGGGTACGCTTAGCCTTAAAGAAATGGTGGTGCAGCAGCAAAACGGTTTTTGGAATGTAGTTTACCAACCTCTTGGATTTTTGATTTTTCTTATTTGTGCTTTTGCAGAGTGTAACCGCACACCTTTTGATCTTGCAGAAGCAGAGAGCGAACTCATTGGAGGATACCACACAGAGTATTCATCCATGAAGCTGGGGTTTTATTTATTTTCTGAGTATATCAATATGTTCATCAGCAGCGTTATTATGGCCACTTTATTTTTTGGTGGCTACGATATGCCTTTTGTAAACGAAGCAAATTTTTCGCCTAATATTGCAGCGCTGATAGGAATAGCTGCATTGATGTTTAAGGTGGTTTGTTTTATTTTCCTGTTTATGTGGGTGCGGTGGACCATACCAAGATTCAGGTACGACCAGCTGATGCATCTTGGCTGGAGAATTTTAATACCGCTGGCATTGTTTAATATGCTGGCAACCGGAGCGGCTATTTTATATTTTAATAAATAAGCCCTTCGCATTTTTAAAATATTATTTTTGCAAACCTTTATAACATGCAGGCATTAACCAACAGAGTAAAAGTAGTGAGCCGAAAACCAATGAGTTTTATGGAGCGCTTGTATATACCCGCTATTCTTAAGGGTATGTTCATTACTTTCAGTCATATTTTTAAAAAGAAACCTACCATAAACTACCCCGAAAAAACCCGGCCTTTCAGCCCGGTGTTTAGAGGGTTACAAATTTTAAACAGGGATGAAGAAGGGCGGGAGAACTGCACGGCCTGCGGGCTTTGCGCAGTAGCCTGCCCGGCAGAAGCCATAACCATGGAAGCTGCAGAAAGGCAGGTGGGCGAAGAGCATTTGTACCGGGAAGAAAAATATGCAGCCAAATACGAAATAAATATGCTGCGCTGTATATTTTGTGGCTTGTGCGAAGAAGCCTGCCCTAAAGATGCTATATACCTGAGCGAAACATTTACACCGGCAGATTATCAACGCAAACAATTTATTTATAACAAACAGGATTTATTAATACCGCATCCGCAGGAAAACCCGGAAGCGTATAAAAAGGCATTGGGCAACCGGCCAAAAAAAGAAATCATTAGTTAATCTTTAAATACACTTCCCCGCCTGCCGGGGAGAGATGGAAGGCATATGAGTATAATCACTATTTTATTTTTATTATTATCTGCCATGGCAGTGGGCAGTGCCATAATGATGCTGCTCAGCAAAAACCCGGTAAAAAGTATTTTGTGGTTAATCGTGGTGTTTTTTGCCATCTCCGGCCATTACGTTTTGCTCAATGCACAGTTTCTGGCTGTAGTAAATATTATTGTGTATGCAGGAGCCATCATGGTATTGTTTCTTTTTGTGGTAATGCTCATGAATTTAAATGCAGAAGCAGAACCGGCAAAAAATTACAGGTTGCATATTATAGGGATAATATCCGGGGGGTCCTTATTGCTTATTCTTTTATCAGCCTTAATGAAAGGCGATCAACAGCATCTGGTGCAGATGAAAATTGGAGACCAGGGCCTGATAGCCAACCTGGGAAAAGTATTGTTCACCAATTATGTATTGCCTTTTGAAATAGCGAGTGTGTTGTTTTTAAGTGCTATGATAGGAGCGGTGGTTATCGGTAAAAAAAATTAAAATTAATTATATGAAAAAAACCTTCGGCGTTTTTATTGCTGCTTTTATAATGATCCTTCTTTCATCATCTTCATCTATAGCACAAATAAAAATTGGCGATCTTAATATTGATCTTGATGAACTCCTGGGCAGGGCAAAAGTATTAAAAGTAAAAAAAGGATTCAGCCCTAAGTTTAGCCTGGGTGATGTGCAGTTAAATAGGATAGGCATCCTGGGAGAAAATTTAAAAGGCGTAGAAATTTTAGGTAATGTTTTCAGCAAAAAAAATATAGGGCAGGTAACCAAATTATATAAAACTTACAAAACCGGGCTGGTACTATTTAAGATACTTGCAGCTGCGGGTACTGCGGTCACTACTTACAGCACCATTCGTGGCTTTACAGACGATCAGAAGTTTAATGATGCCACCGTAAAAAAAATGTTATACCCTGCGCTTACTTCTATACTTACAGGTGTGGTAACAAAAATTTTAACCAAAAAAGCTTCTTACAAAGCCGTTGATATTTTCAATGGTATTGCAAGAAAAAAAATAGAAGATATTTTTTCAATACAACCGGCTTCGTCTAATCTGGGCATTGGCCTTTATGTGAAATTGTAAATTATGGATATAAAAGCATACCTCGTTTTATCGCTTACCCTTTTTACCATTGGTATTATAGGAGTGCTGGTGCGGCGTAATGCCATTATTGTTTTTATGTGTGTAGAATTAATGCTGAATGCAGTAAACCTGCTTATGGTAGCTTTTTCTAAAATGCATGCTGCAAGTGCTGCAGTAAAGGCATCCGCTACATATGCCAGCGATGCGCAGATATTTGTTTTTTTTATTATGGTGGTAGCTGCTGCAGAAGTAAGCGTGGGCCTGGCTATTATTGTAATGTTATACAGAAATACACATTCGGTAGATATAAATTTTTTAAACAGGTTAAAGAATTGACGATAGACAACCGACCACACACCACCAATTTCTGTGGTCTGTGGTCTATGATCTGTAGTCTTTAAACTCTTATGAGCAACATTTTAGAATTAGTCTGGTTGATTCCGCTTTTACCATTAATGGGTTTTATCATTAATGGGCTTGGCAGAAAAAGCTTATCCAAAAGTTTGAGTGGCATTATTGGCAGCGGGGTTATACTCGTTTCTTTTATTATAAGCGTGCTGGTTTTTCTGCAGGTAAAAAACGGCAACGTTTTAAACGTAAACTATTTTGATTTTATCAATATCACTTCGCTTAACCTGGGTTTTGAATTTAAAGTAGATGCACTTTCTTCTTTATTTTTATTAATCATAACCGGCGTAGGTTTTTTAATACACGTGTATTCTACTTCTTACATGCACGAAGAGCCGGCTAAAGATTTTGCAAAATATTTTTCTTTTCTCAATCTTTTTGTTTTCTCCATGTTGCTGCTGGTAATGGGCGGCAATTTTGTTATTATGTTTATTGGTTGGGAAGGCGTAGGCCTCTGCTCTTACCTGCTCATTGGTTACTGGTTTAAAAAAGAAGAATATACCAGTGCGGCCAACAAAGCTTTTATAATGAACCGCATTGGTGATCTTGGTTTTCTTTTGGCGGTTTTCTGGATAATTGCAAAACTGGGTTCTGTAAATTTTGATGAAGTGTTTTCTGCAGCAAGCCTGGCCAAACTTTCTACTGCAGATATTACCGGCATTACTTTATTATTATTTGTAGGAGCCACCGGCAAAAGTGCACAGATACCTTTATACACCTGGCTGCCCGATGCCATGGCTGGTCCTACACCGGTGAGTGCGCTCATACATGCAGCCACCATGGTTACTGCAGGTATTTATATGATAGCAAGAAGTAATGCTTTATTTTCTCTTTCAGAATTTACACAAACAATTATTACTGTTGTTGGTTTGGCCACCGCACTGCTGGCAGCATCTATTGCCATAAAGCAAAATGATATTAAAAAAGTATTGGCTTACTCCACAGTAAGCCAGCTTGGCTTTATGTTTATGGCATTGGGCACGGGCAATTATGTTGCAGCAGTATTTCATGTACTTACGCATGCTTTTTTTAAAGCCCTTATGTTCCTGGGCAGTGGCAGTGTAATTCATGCAATGGGTGGTGAGCAGGATATTCAAAAAATGGGAGGCCTGCATAAATATATGAAGATAACCAGCATTACTTTTTTAATTGGATGCCTCGCTATTTCGGGCATACCGGGTTTCTCTGGCTTTTTTAGTAAAGATGAAATTTTAGCTGGTGCTTATGGCCATGGACAGTTATTATATGGCGTTGCTTTGTTTGCAGCATTGCTCACTGCATTTTATATGTTCCGTTTATACTTCATCACATTTACCGGAACATTCAGAGGCACACCGGAGCAGCAGCATCACCTGCACGAAAGCCCGTATGCAATGACAATTCCTTTAATTATACTTGCGGTGCTTAGTGTTATTGGCGGCTATGTGGGAGTGCCCGAAGCCCTGGGCGGAAAACATGAACTGGCACAATTTCTTTCGCCAGTTGTAAAACAGGCAGAGCATCAATTAGATCACAGTACAGAATATTTTCTGATGGCTTTATCTACAGCGCTGGTACTGGCATCTATTTTATTTGCCTGGATTAAATATAAAAATTATAAAACCCAGGCTGCACCTGCTGGCTTTGGAAAAATATTGCAAAACAAATGGTATGTAGATGAATTGTACCAGGCCATTATTATAAAGCCCTTATACAACGCCTCAGCTTTTTTTGAAAAGATTATTGAAAAGAAAGGGATTGATGGTTTTGTAAACGGTGTGGGCAGAGCAGTAAATTATGGTGGCCGCCAGCTGAGGTTAATACAAAATGGGCAGGTAGGGGTGTATGTTTTGCTCATGGTTATTGGCATGCTTGTATTATTTATCATTCAATTGTTTGTATAAAAAAAATAAATAGTGGGTAGTTACATTACATTTCCGGAGTTATTAATTTGGTTGCCATTGCTGGCTGGTATTATGTGTTTTTTTCTTAAGGGAGAAGGCTCTGCTAAAACATGGGCCACGCTTGCATCATTAATAATACTGGCGGTTTCTGTAGCCAGTTTGTTTTATGCAAATGATACAAAATATGCTTCTTACAACAGGGTAAACTATTACTGGTTAAAATATATTGGCAATAGTTTTTATGTGGGTCTTGATGGCACGGGGCGCCTGCTTACATTTCTTACGGCGTTATGTTTCCCCATTATTTTTATCAGTACACAAAAAAATACTTTTAAAAATGCAGCTGCATTTTACGGCTTGATGCTGCTTACGCAGGCAGGGCTTATGGGCGTGTTTGTAGCGTTGGATGCTTTGCTGTTTTATTTTTTCTGGGAGCTTGCACTTATACCTGTTTATTTTCTCTGCAGCAAATGGGGTGGCGAAAAAAGAATACAAACCACGTTTAAATTTTTTGTATACACATTTGCCGGTTCGCTGTTAATGCTCATAGGAATTATTTATGTGTACCAGCATACACCGCAACGTTTTTTTGAAGACGGGTCTTCTACCGCTCATTCTTTTGCACTGCAATCTTTTAAAGCAGCTCTTCTTGATCCTACCCAACAAAAATGGTTGTTCTGGCTGTTCTTTGCAGCATTTGCCATAAAAATGCCGGTGTTTCCTTTTCATACCTGGCAGCCAGATACCTACGATCAGTCACCCAATGCTGTTACCATGGTATTAAGCGGCATAATGGTTAAGATGGGTTTGTTTGGGGTTATCAGGTGGCTCATTCCAATATTTCCTTTTGCAGTAGATAGTTATTCCAATGTGGTCATCATCCTTTGCATCATAGGAATACTTTATGCAAGTTGTATTGCCATAATGCAGGATAATTTAAAAAAACTGATTGCTTATTCTTCTATTGCACATATTGGATTAATGTGTGCCGCTCTTTTTGCATTAAACGAATTAAGTGTGCAGGGAGCCATGATACAATTGTTTAGCCATGGTATTAATATTATAGGCATGTGGATAGTGGTGGATATGATAGAAAGAGAAACAGGCATAAAAAATATTTCTCAACTGGGTGGCGTGGCGCACAAAGCACCTGTGCTTACCATCTTCCTGGTAATTATTGCCCTGGCCAATATTGCGCTGCCGCTTACCAATGCTTTTGTGGGAGAGTTTTTAATGTTCAGTGGGTTATTTAAGGCCAATGTGTGGTATGCAGTAGCAGCAGGTATATCTGTAATTTTAGCAGCAGTATATACTTTAAGAATGATACAAAAAGTATTTTACGGCAATACCAATACCATTACGGAGGGTATAACAGATATTTCATTTGCCGAAAAAATTTCTTTACTGGTTATTGTTGCATTTATATTTTTATTTGGGATAATGCCTCAGCCAATTATTGATTTTACAAAAGAAGCCGTAAATAATTTAATAGCTTTTAAAAATTAAATAAGGCACAGCAATATAAAAAAACGTAGAAGAATTTTTAAAAAAAATAATGGGATAGAAGATAAAAATATTTAGAATCAAATTATGAACGCAATTATATTTTCTGCAATCTGGGGTATCGTAATGATGTTTAGCGGGGTATTTATCAAAAATAAAACCACTCCCCGTTATTTTGCTGTTGCCGGTATTGCCCTGTTGTTTATTCTTAATGCCATCGAATTAAATTATGGCCATCCATTGTTTGCAATTGATACAAAAGATATGATCCGTATCAATAGCTTTAACCTTAGTTTTTTGGCCGTGGTTTTTGGCAGTACACTTTTATATTTTTTGCTTAGCGGCCGGGATGTAGAAAAAGTAGGAGAGCATGTGGGAGAATATTTTGCCCTTATATTTTTTGTGCTTTGCGGTGTATCGCTGGCGGCCACTTTTAATACCTTACTGCTTTTGTTTCTTGGTATCGAAATTATTTCTATACCGCTTTACATACTTACCGGCAGCGATAAACGGAATTTAAAAAGCAATGAAGCATCCCTTAAATATTTTTTGATGGGCGCTTTTTCTACAGGCATTATGCTCATGGGTATTGCATTTATTTACGGAGGCAATCCCAATGCATCTTTTTTTATAAATAATATACAATTGGGCCAGGGCAAAATGCCCGTGATGATAGCAGTAGGTTTAGTACTGCTCATCATATCTATGTCTTTTAAAGTGTCGGCTGCACCCTTTCATTTCTGGACCCCCGATGTGTATGATGGTGCCCCCACAGTGTTTACATCCTTTATGAGCACCATTGTAAAAGTGGCTGGTTTTTTTGCTTTTGTACGTTTGTTTGAAAATGCTTTTGGCCGTGTGCAGGAGCAATGGCAAATGCTTATTGTGGTTATTACTATTGCTACTTTACTTATTGGTAACATCACTGCAGTATTTCAGCAAAGCGTAAAGCGCATGCTGGCATATTCCAGCATCGCACAGGCAGGTTTTATGCTGCTTTCTTTATTTGCCTTAAACGATTGGGGCCGGGAAGGATTGGTACTTTATTCTGCCGCATACAGTGTAGCCACCATTGGCCTTTTTGCTATTTTAATAAAGATGAGCGATTATACCATTGAAGGATTTAATGGGCTGGCAAAAGAACAACCATTGCTTGCCCTTACTGCCACTATATTTTTACTGTCGTTAACAGGTATACCGCTCACTGCTGGTTTTCAGGGTAAATTTTATATGCTGATGGCTGCTGTAGAAAACGGGCATCATATATGGCTGGTTATTGTTGCAGTTGTTTTTGCTGCTATAAGCGCTTACTATTATTTTAGAATTATACAGGCCATGTATTTTAAAAATGCAGATCAAAGCGTAATAGCAGCTGGAGAAATAACAACAGGGTTTAAAGCACTGCTGCTGGTATCTGCCGGCCTTATTATATTGCTGGGTGTTTACCCGGAGTTTCTGCTGGGCTGGTTGTATCACTAATGCCATTCATAAAAACTTTTGCAGTTAATTTACGGGGTGCATTACCTTTAGGATTAACAAGCAACAATGACTTATAAAGATTCTCTTCAGTTATCGTGGAAAAATGTAAAAGGTAATAAGCTCCGCACTGCCATTACTGTTATAATAATGGCGCTGGGTATTTTTGCACTCATCCTCATCATCACTGCCATTACTGCTGCAAGCAACAGTCTCACCAGCAGCTTTTCTACCATGGGTGCAAATTCTTTTAGTATCCGTTTTAAAGAACGTAATATCAGGTTTGGCGGTGGTAACAGGAGTTCTGGTGATGTTACCAAAAAATCTGCGCTAAAAGAAAAAAAATCTAAGATGGGTTTGGTAATTACTTACGACCAGGCAAGAGAGTTTAAAGATAGATTTATTTTTCCAGGGGCAAAAGTGGGTATTGCATTAAGGGGACCTGGTGGTATTGTAGTAAATAACAGCAGAAGAAAAACCAATCCAGATGTAAATGTTTTTGGTGGCGACGAAAACTACCTGGAACTGAATGGTTACAATATTAAATACGGAAGAAATTTTACCGCTCCTGAAGTAGAAACGGGCCGTAATATCTGTGCAATAGGAAGTGGTGTAGCGGCTAAACTGTTTCCGGATAATGCGGAAAAAGCAATAGATGCGGTTATAAATGTAGATCATGTTCCTTACCGGGTAATTGCCGTGCTGGAAGATAAAGGCTCCAGCGCATTCTTTAATACCAGCAGGATTATTATTACCTCTTTTAATAACATAAGGCGCCTGTATGCAACTCCAAAAAGCTCCTACATAGTTGCAGCAATGGTAAATGATCTTAAACTTATGGATGCTGCCACAGCAGAAGCAGAGGGAACTTTCAGGCCAATCCGTAAACTGGATGTGAAAGAAGAAAATAATTTTTTTATAGATAAAAGCGACAGCATTGCACAAAGCCTGCTTACCAATCTTAGTTTTTTAGAAAAAGGAACAATAGGTATAGCATTCATTACTCTTATTGGAGCGGCAATTGGGTTAATGAATATTATGCTGGTAGCTGTAAATGAACGCACTAAAGAAATTGGGCTTGCAAAAGCACTGGGCTGCACAGCAAAAGATGTGCGGTCTCAATTTTTGTTTGAGTCTGTGCTTATAAGCTTAATGGGTGCAGCCGCAGGAATTTTTGCCGGTATATTAATAGGTAACCTCGTAGCTCTTTTATTAAAAACAGGATTTGTGGTGCCCTGGGCCTGGGTAATAGCTGCTGTTTTTGTATGCAGTATTGTAGGGCTGGTGGCCGGCTTGTATCCTGCCTATAAAGCATCTAAGCTGGATCCTATTGTGGCATTGCGTTACGAATAATTTAATATTCTTTATAAGTTTTAATATTTTTGCAAAAAATAAATCATTATTAAGGTTCAATAAAATAATGAAAAAAAATATCGGTCTGCTGTACCTCCATTCAAATATTTTATTAACTTGTGCGCTACGAACAATTAAGCCCTGTAAAAATATCCCAACCGTAATTATTTTTTAAGTAGCATTGCATTATCAAAACAAATTTTTTTTAAACAATTAGTATTTAAATCTTCACTATCTAAAAATTGAATGTTATGGCAGAAACAAGACCAACTGCAACAGTAAAACCGGTAACCTCAGTTCAGGCAAAAAAAACCGGTAATGCTATCTCATGGATAGCTCCCGTTTTATGTATCATCATTGGGTATTGTATCTGGAGATTTGGCTTGGGTAATGCCGCCAATTTTGAAAAACCGGGTGATGGAATGTTCTGGCCAGATCATGAAGGCCCAAAATCTAACGTTTCTAAAATGTACCTTGGTGGTATTGTTGTACCTATCCTTATTGGTACTTTCTTAACAGCCGTTGTATTCGTAATTGAAAGATTTTTAACTATTTCAAAAGCAAACGGTACCGGTAATAATGCCGATTTTGTACGTAAAGTGCAATACCATCTTGCCAATAAAAATGTAGATGCTGCACTTACAGAGTGTGACAAGCAAAAAGGTTCTGTTGGTAATGTAATGAAGGCTGGCCTTCACCGTTACAAAGAAATGATCAGTAATAATGAATTAAACACCGAGCAAAAAGTACTGGCTATTCAAAAAGAAGTAGAAGAAGCCACAGCTCTTGAACTACCTATGCTGGAAAAGAATCTCGTATTTCTTTCTACCATTGCATCTGTTGCAACTTTGTTAGGTCTGTTCGGTACGGTATTGGGAATGATCCGCTCATTTTCTGCATTGGGTGCAGATAGTGGAGGAAGTGGCGCAGCAACTGCACTTTCGCAGGGTATTTCTGAGGCCTTATACAATACAGCCCTTGGTATCGGAACATCTGCAATAGCTATTGTTTTTTACAATATGTTTACTACAAAAATTGATGGTATCACTTATGGTATTGATGAATCAGGGTTTACTTTAACGCAAAGTTTTGCCTCTCTTTACAGGTAAAATCTTTATGGAAATTTAAACAACCTGCATCTTTTAAAGTACATCAATAAAAAAAATAGAAATGCCAAAAGTTAAATTACCCCGTAAAAGCACCATCGTAGATATGACGGCGATGTGCGACGTGGCTTTTCTCCTGTTGTCGTTTTTTATATTGGCAACCAAACAAAAGCCGCCGGAAGTACTCTCTGTAAATCCTCCTAATTCTATATCTGCAAAGGCAGCGCCGGATAAGTCTATTTTAATAACAATGACTAAAGACGGCAAAGCTTTTCTAACATTGGGGGATGATACAAAGAAAAAGGAAATACTGGAAAATATAAACCTTACAAGGGGGTTGAATTTAAGCCCGGCAGAAATTGCCAAGTGGAAAAAACAGGAATTTATAGGACTTCCTCTAAATCAAATTAAAGGTTCTCTTGCTCTTGCCACACCTATTCCTGCCGATAAAATGCCGGGTATACCCATTAAGGACAGTAGCAATAATGAAATGATAGATTGGTTAAGAAGTGTTACTAATGTTTATGCCGGTGGAGACCAGGTAAAGCTGCAGGAAATGATGCTTATTAAAGGAGATAATGAAGCATTATACCCGGTTTTTAAAAATATAAAAGCAGCTTTTAAAAAGAACCAGTTATTTAAATTCAGGATTGTTACCAACGGGCAACCGGTTCCTATTGGATCTGAACTGTATTTAAATCCACCTAACAAAAAATAAGTGTAACAACTTTTTTATAACAATAAAAAAAGAGCACCATGGCAGAAATGGATACCTCGTCCGGTGGCGGGCATAAAAAAGGCCCCGGCGTAAAAAAAGGAAAAAAATTATCTACCCGTGTAGATCTAACCCCAATGGTTGACCTTGGCTTCCTGCTTGTTACGTTTTTTGTGTTTACTACTACCATGCAGCAAAGCACTGCTATGAATATGAATGAACCAAAAGATGATAACCCACTGGAGCAAATGAAAGTAAAAAATTCTGGAGCTATGACAATTTTGCTGGGCAAATCAGACCAGGTGTATTATTACTACGGGCAGCTTGATGCAGCCACTTTATCTGAACAGTTTAAAAGCACTAATTTTAAAGATATAAGGGGTTTGATACTGGCAAAGAAAAAAGCCACACCCATTGACGATCTGATGTATATCATCAAATCAGACTCTACCTCTACCTTTAAAAATGCTATAAATATCCTGGATGAAATGTCTATATCTGCTGTGCCTGCAGGCCACTATGCAGAAGTAGATATGACACCTACCGAATCGCTTATGATAAAGCAAACGGAGCAGGCTAATGGAATAAAATAGTTTTATGGAATTGGTACAACTTTGAATCTAACTAACAAAGAGATTAAAATGGAAGCAAATAAAATTTTAAACGCTGATATACTGGATATTATTTTTGAAGGCAAAAATAAAACCTACGGGGCTTACGAGTTGCGTAAAACATATGCCAGCAGGCTTAAGAAAGCCTTACTTGCAACTTTTATTGCATTAGCAGTTATTCTTGCTGGTTCTGTATTAGCCAACAAAGTAGGCAGTAAAAGCGAAAATATAGATGTGCTGGACACGCAGATGGCAGAAATTGCAAAAGATGAGGCACCACCACCACCGCCCCCACCACCACCACCACCAAAGCCGCCACCACCACCGGAAATTAACCAGGTAAAATTTACGCCTCCCAAAGTAGTAAAGGATGAAGATGTAGAAGAAAAAGTAGAAGAAATTACAGAAAAGGCAGCCATTAGTGAGGTTACTGTAAAAACTGAAAATACCGTACAGGTAGTACAGGCACCCGTAGAAGATAAAGGAACTGTAGTGGCAGAAGCACCAAAAGAAGATGATGAGGGAAAGGTATTTACCAAGGTAGAAATTGAAGCAGAGTACCCTGGCGGGCCTGCAGCATGGACAAAATATCTTAGAAATAACCTTGATGCAAATACACCGATTGATAATGGAGCTACTGAGGGAACCTATACAGTAATTGTTCGTTTTATAGTAAGCAAGGATGGAAGCATAAGTGATGTAGTAGCAGAAACAAAACATGGTTTTGGAATGGAAGCAGAAGCCATGAAGATTATTAAAAAAGGACCAAAATGGACCCCTGCTCAGCAAAACGGCAGAATGGTAAATGCTTACCGTCGCCAGCCGATTACATTTGTAGTTGCAGAACAGTAAATTTTAAAAATGTACTTATACAAAACCTCCCAACCGGGAGGTTTTTTTTATGCAAAAAATCCGGTTATCTTATATTTTTTCTCTGCAATCTCTGCTCCTCTGCGTGCCAATTAATTTATGGAATAAAATAATATTCCCGTCATATATCAAACTAATTATTATGGCAGAAATAAATAATCAACCATCGCAGCAAAAACACCAACGCACTACATGCACAAAAAAATCAACTAAAGTAGATCTTACGCCCATGGTAGATCTTGGTTTTATTCTTATTACTTTTTTTGTTTTTACTGCAGCACTATCACAACCCGTTGCAATGAACATGGTAGTACCTAATGATATGGACAGTACCATTACAGACAACCTTTGTGAAACCTGTGTATTGACGGTACTATTGGGTAAGGACAACAGGATATGGTATTATGAAGGCAAAGAAGAAAATGCCGTGTATGCATCTACAAATTATTCTGCCAATGGTATCCGCAACCTTTTACAACAAAAGAAAAAAAATGTTTTTCAAAAAAAAGGAAGCGACGAATTTGTACTGATTATAAAACCTACAGCAATGGCAAGCTTTAAAAACCTGGTAGATATAGTAGACGAGTGCAGCATCAATATTGTAAAAAGATATTACATAGATGAACCAACAGTTAGAGATATAAATAAAGCAACAGAAATCAAAAAGTAACGATGGCCTTTTTGAACGGTGTGATATTCATGGGGATAAATTGTACGGGCTTATCTTTGCAGCATGATCAATAAAATATCTGGATGGAACGATACTATTGTGGCGGCTGCTACTGCTCCGGGCATTGGAGCCATTGCAGTAATACGAATAAGCGGAGATCAGGCTTTTTCTATTATTAATCATTTATTTCCTTCAAAAAATCTATTGGCACTACCTTCCCACAGCATGCACGTGGGCATTTTTAAAGAAGAATTTAATGAAATAGATGAAGTAGTGGTATCCCTGTACAAAGGAACCCGGAGTTATACAGGAGAGGATACCATTGAGATTAGTTGCCATGGCAGCCCTTACATACAACAGCAGATTATACAGGCCTGTGTAAACCGTGGAGCAAGGCTGGCAAGAGCAGGAGAGTTTACACAAAGGGCTTTCTTAAATGGCAAGCTGGATCTTACCCAGGCGGAAGCGGTAGCAGACTTGATTGCTTCCAATACAAGAGCTTCGCAGAAAACAGCATTAAATAATATCCGTGGAGGATTTTCGCATCAGCTTAGAGAAATGCGGGAACAATTAATTCAGTTTGCTGCACTTATAGAACTGGAACTTGATTTTGCCACAGAAGATGTAGAATTTGCAGATCGTACAAAATTTCATGCTTTGATAAATAGCATCAGTTTATCAACCAATCAACTTATCAACTCATTTCAATTAGGTAATGTAATAAAGAATGGCGTAAGCGTGGCCATTATAGGTAAACCTAATGCAGGAAAATCTACGCTGCTCAATGTATTGCTCAATGAAGAAAGAGCCATCGTAAGCGAAATTGCCGGCACCACAAGAGATACCATTGAAGAAACCTTAAATATTAATGGCATTATTTTCCGGCTCATAGATACTGCAGGTATCAGGAGCCATAGCGTAGATGTAATAGAAAATATAGGGATAGAAAGAAGCCTGCAGAAAATGCAATCTGCCGATGTGGTATTATATATTTTTGATGTAAAGGAAGAAACAAATGAAACCCTGCAGCGGCAGCAGGAAATTTTCAGCGAAAAAAATATTAAATATTTATTTGTTGGCAATAAAACAGACGACGGGGAAATTAATTACGCAATAAAATTTTCTGCAGATAAAAATATTCATTTTATTTCTGCAAAAAATAATACCGGTATTGCGGAATTAAAAACGGTGCTGTTCAATCAAACTGTTCAATCATCTCTTGCATCTGAAGATACCATCATTACTAATGCCCGGCACTACGAAGCCCTGCAGCAGGTGCAGCAGTCTTTACACGAAATTAAAAATGGTTTAGATAATAAATTGTCAGGCGACCTGCTGGTATTGGATATCCGCCGGTGCCTTTATTTTCTGGGTGAGATAACAGGGGAGATTACCAATGAAGATAAACTGGATTATATTTTTAGTAAGTTTTGTATCGGAAAGTAATTCTTACTACACCTTAACTAACTTCTTCTTCAAAAAATAACGTATCTTATCTCCATATATTTGTATCAATTAACCATAGAAGTATTTAACAGCAAAAAATTAATGAGAACAACTCTTTTTACAATTTTATTTTTTTGTTTCTTTTTTCAGACACCTGTGTATGCACAGCAGGGTATAGAAAAATGGTCTGAAGCAAAATCAAAAGCATGGTATACACAACAACCCTGGTATGTTGGTTGCAATTTTTTGCCCTCCACGGCCATTAACCAGTTAGAAATGTGGCAGGCTGAAACTTTTGATACGGCCACTATCAACAGGGAATTGAGATGGGCATCATCAATCGGTATGAACTGTGTTAGAGTGTTTCTGCATGATTTGCTTTATAAGCAGGACCCTGCCGGTTTTTTAAAACGCATGGATATCTTTCTTAAAATAGCGGATAAGAATAAAATAAAAGTATTGTTTGTTTTTTTTGATTCAGTCTGGGATCCATACCCTTACTTAGGAAAACAAAGAGATCCACGCCCCGGTGTTCATAACAGCGGCTGGGTGCAGTCTCCAGGTAAACATGCTTTGCTGGATACAACCCAATACAAAAGACTGGAGCTTTACATAAAAGCAGTTACAAAACGTTTTGCAAATGACAAAAGGATACTGTGCTGGGATGTTTGGAATGAACCGGATAATTCTAATAGCGAACCTTATCATAGTTATGAGCCTGCAAACAAAACAGAAATTGTAGCCAGGTTAATAGAAAGGGTTTATAGCTGGATACGTTCACAACATCCAATACAACCCCTAACATCTGCTGTATGGGATACAGAATCTTCTTCTGATAAATGGATAAAGGAGATTACCCGTATTCAATTACAAAACTCAGACATCATTAGTTTTCATAACTACGGCAGTGCTGCCGATTTTGAAAAGCTGGCTTTAAAACTAAGTAGTTATAACCGCCCGGTAATTTGTACCGAATTTATGGCCAGGGGCAATGGTTCTACTTTTGAAGCAATATTACCGGTGGCAAAAAAATTAAATACAGGAGCCATTTGCTGGGGGTTGGTAAATGGTAAATCCAATACCATTCACGACTGGAGTACCTGGAACAAACCTGATAAGGAAGAGCCAAAACTCTGGCACCATGATGTGTTTCGTAAAGACGGAACCCCATTTTCAAAAACAGAAACTGATTTTATTAAAAAAATAACCGGCAAAGAATAATATTACTTTAAATAAATTATACTGATAAATTTTAGCTGCAATCTCAATACTTTTTTTTATATGCCCAATCCGGTTACTAAAAGAGTGGATGCATTGCAACGGAATATGCAAAATAAAAGGTTGATTAAAATGTACAGGAATTGCTACATCAACAAGATTAAGTTTATACTAAAAAAGTACAGATGAAAAAAAATAGCATTGCTTTTATTCTGGCAATCATTATGTTGCCAGGCGTATGTTTTAGCCAGGCAAAATCACGCAGCCTGTTTAATGGTAAAAATTTAAAGGGCTGGCATATGGATGTTCCGGCATTGGATACAAATACAGGTTTGCGAAAACCATTTATTGTACGCAAGGAAATGCTGGTGAGTCTGGGTACGCCGGCCGGGCATCTCATCACCGATTCTGTTTATGAGAATTACAGGTTAGAAGTAGAATACCGTTTTGCTGCTACACCAGGTAATTGCGGAGTGCTGGTACATGCCTCTGCACCAAGAGCACTATACAAAATGTTTCCTAAATCTATAGAAGTGCAGATGATGCATCAGCAGGCCGGAGATTTTTGGTGCATCCAGGAAGATATCAATGTTCAGGATATGGAAAAAAGGCGGGGGCTAAAAGAAAACTGGGGTATAAGCGAAGGCAAAGAACGCAGGATAATTAATCTTACTGACAGTTCAGAAAAACCCCTGGGCCAATGGAACAGAATGGTTATTGAGTGCAGGGGGAATACGATAAAAGTATGGGTAAATAAAGACCTGGTAAATTATGGTACCGGTTGTACTGTTTCTAAAGGGGCTATTGCTTTGCAGGCAGAAGGTGCTGAGGTAGAGTTCAGGAAGCTTTTATTAACGCCACTTGCAGCAAAGAAAAATTAACTTTTTAAATAACCAAAGCTTAAAACAAATTTTATAAATAATATTTTGAAACGACTGGAGGATATCTATGTTTATTGGGGGATTGGTTTTTGGTGAAACGCAGGTAAAAACTTTCATTCTCATTCTACAGATGCAAAGGTCTTTCTTATTTCTTTTTATTGCTGATAAATACCACGCCATCTTTTATATCGGCAGCAAGCTGCTCAATAGTTTTAGTTATAAATAATTCTTTCAATTGTTTTCTTATAGGTTTGTATTGTGCATGCATGGGGCAGGGTTGTGTTTCATTGCATTGTTTTAAACCCAGCACACATTTTTCCAGTACCTCCTCGTCTCCCATAGCTTTAAGTATCCTACTAACAGGCAGTTTTCTGGCTTTGGGCGTAATGTAAAAGCCTCCATTGGGGCCCCTTACAGAACTTACTATTTTATTATTTTTGGTAAGTGCCTGCAATATTTTAGCCGTAAACGGTTGGGGAGAATCTATAGCCCTGGAAATTTCATCAATACCTATTTTATTTTCTTCACTGCTTTTTTGCGCTATATATATGGTGGCTCTGAGGGCGTATTCTGTTGCTTTTGAAAACATGGTATTATTTTAAAACGAAACTAACAAACTTTAGTCAATCCGGGCGGGAGTTAAAAGTATTACCATTTGTCCATTCGGCATACGAATCTTTTGATTCATACAATTTTAATTGTACCAGTTTTATATCTGCCGGTAGTTTTTCTGCCAGGGTTTGCTGTATAAACAGCAACATATTTTCTGCAGTAGGTTCTACAGGCCAGCTAACTAAGTTTTCCTGCAGTAAAAAAGAAGGGTTCTTCAGAAGGAATGCCTGCGATAAAATAAGTTTATGATCAAATTTATAAATAATGGCATCGTTAACCAGATTTTTTATTTCTTTAAAATCAATTACAAAACCAGGAGCAGGTATATATTGCTCATAGTTATCAGATGAACATACGGTCACATGCAATTCGTAAGAATGTCCATGAATATTTTTGCATGCACCGGGGTAGCCATGTATGGCATGCGCCATTTCAAAATGAAATATTTTAGTTAAACTCAGCATAATGTTTTATGGTGTCAACGTTTTTCTTGTGCGTTAACAGAGAATAAAAAGGATTTGCACTGTTTTAAAATATATAAAGACAAAAATATCTTTAAATATTATCTTTGCCAATAATTTTGTTTTAAAAACCCACGGATATGTATGGCAAGGTTATTAATATCCCTTTATTTGCCGGGTTTGGTAAACGATTAAATAAGATTATGAATAAACTAAACAGTTTTAAAGTTCCATCCCATTCTATGACTATCAAAACAGAAGTAGTGTGCCCCAACGATACCAATCCCATGGGAATTTTGCAGGGTGGCCGCCTGGTAGAGTGGATGGATATTGCAGCAGCCGTTTGTGCACAAACACATGCCGGCAAAATTTGTGTAACTGCCTCTATTAACCAGGTAGATTTTAATGCCGCAGCAAGGGTAGGGGATATCATAACCATTCACGCCTGCATTACCAGGGCCTTTAATACCTCTATGGAAATATTTGTACACGCTTTTGCAAGGCAGGTAACAGCCGGTAAAAAATATTTAATCAGCGAAGCATATTTTACGTTTGTGGCTTTGGATGAAAATGGAAAGGCAGCTGTAGTAATTGCTGTAAAGCCTGTAACTGCATTGGAAAATAAGCAATACAGTGAAGCATTAAAGAGGAAAACAAAAAGAAATATTATAAAGAAAAATAAGGCATAGCCTGCACACTTAACTATGAAAGAACCCATCATCCAATTTTTGCAAAAACAAACCTGCATCACCCTTAGCTGTGTTGATGAAAAGAGCAGGCCCTACTGTTTCAGCTGCTTTTATGCATTTAACTTTGAAGCCGGATTATTGTATTACAAGTCTTCAGCAGAAACACATCATGCCCAATTGATGCAGAAGAATCCTTTTATTGCCGGTACAGTTATGCCGGATAAACTGAACAGGTTAGTGGTAAAAGGGATCCAGTTTGAAGGCATTGTTTTAGAGCCATCTCATTTAAATGCAGAAGAAGCTTCGGGGTATTACTACAAAAAACATCCCCTGGCTTTGGCCCTTCCCGGTATTATATGGGTAATACAAATTAACCGGATAAAGATGACGGACAGCACACTGGGATTTGGAAAAAAAATACTCTGGGGCAGGGACCAATAAATAAATTACCTGTTTAACAATAATAAAGGATAAAAATGTCTTTATATATCAGTATCTTTACATTAATAAAAATGTAAAGGCTTTTTTTTAAGCACTGGTATTTTATCTTTTTAATAATATTCTTTAAAATTCAATATTCTAATTATAACTAATGAATTATCCTGCACAACATAAATTTCATATTCCTGTAATGGGTTTGTCTTATACCATTGATAGCCCTATTAAGGTAGCCCGCTTTGGTATATCTTCTGTTATTTCTATTGTAGAAGACAGGCTGGTAGAAATGATGAGAAGTTATTATTATCCCACAATAAACAGGGAGTACAAACTCATAAGCACAAATGAAACAGATTACAGGGCTAAAAGGATAACCGATTATCTTAACCTGGTTAATAGTATTGTAAAAACCCAGGTAGAAAAATTAAGAACGGCTGCTTTTGAAACAGGTTCTGAAATTGTAAAATATTTTGAGATGCTCCCCGATGACAGCCCGGTAAAAAAAATGTACCGCCAGATGATGAAGACTGATAATTTGCCGGAAAAAGAAAAAATAGAATCTTACCTGCGAACACAGATAAAGCCGGGCAGTATTGATGTAAACATCATGACCAAAACAGACCGCAATAACTATAATAAAAATGGCGAATTGCTGGAAGATGGTTCCGATGCGGTATCTGCACTGCGGGGCTATGCAAAAAGTGAGCTCAGCAATTCTGCTGTAATATTTTCGGCCGGCATGAACCCAAGATTATATAATTACCTGGGTAACTGCAGTGAGTTTAATGTATATGAAGATGGAGGATTTACAAAAAAAGTAATTGTAAAAGTGAGTGATTACCGCTCTGCATTAATACAGGGAAAATACCTGGCCAAAAAAGGAATCTGGGTAAGTGAGTTCAGGATAGAATCTGGCTTAAACTGTGGCGGGCATGCATTTGCAACCGAAGGTTATTTAATGGGCCCCATACTGGAAGAATTTAAATTAAATAAGCAGGAACTGGTAGATACTCTTTTTGAAATTTATAATACTGCATTCTTAAATAAGAGCGGTAAGAAATTTATTTATCCTCCGCAAATAACCTTTTCTGCACAGGGGGGTATTGGCACTTTTGAAGAAGATGATTTTTTGCACAGGTATTATAATATAGAAAGCACCGGCTGGGGCACGCCTTTTTTACTGGTGCCCGAAGCCACAACGGTAGATAATGATACATTACAACTGTTGAGTGCCGCCAAAGAAAATGATGTGGTGCTTAGCCGCAATTCTCCACTGGGAGTAAGGTTTCATTATCTTAAAGGAACCAGTGCCGAAAATGAAAAATTATTGCGCATTAAAAAGGGAAGGCCCGGAAGCCCCTGCACAGAAAAGCATCTTGCTTTTAATACAGAGTTTACAAAAGAACCCATTTGTACAGCATCAAGAAAATACCAGGAACTAAAAATTGCCCAGTTGCAGTTGCTTAACCTTAAAGAACAGGACTACAAAAATAAATTAAAAGATGTATTGGATAAAGAGTGTTTATGCGTAGGCCTTAGTAATGCGGCTGCTATTAATTACGAACAGGTATTTATAAAAAAACTAAACGCAGTTACTATTTGCCCCGGGCCCAATATTGCTAATTTTAGCCAGGTGGTTTCGCTGCAAACAATGACCGATCATATTTACGGACGAAAAAATATTGTTACCAACAGCAGCAGGCCCAATATGTTTATTGCAGAGCTGTATTTGTATATCGATTATCTGAAAGAACAATTAGACCTTGATATCCCTTCGGGAGAATTTATTAAAAAGAAAAAATATTATACTTCTTTTTATCAGAACCTGAGGGAGGGTATTGTGTATTATCAGCAGTTGCAGGGTTTTTCGCATAGCAGCAAAAAATCATTTAGAGAAGCGCTGGAATTTGCCGATTTAGAACTGGATGCTTTAAATTATCAATTCTCCTTTAGTGAAAACCCGGCTGTTAATAAAAAAGACGCAAGTCCGCAAATGCTGGCGGTTTGAGCTTTCTCCAATAAAACGCCCTTGATAAAACCAAAAATAAAATAGAAAAGAACAGTTTCTTTAAGGGAAACCTGTTCTATTCAATAGCATCTTTTAATAAAACCAATGCACATAATAGAAAAACCAAGCTCCTGTGAGGGTGAGCCGATCTTTTTCTATTAACCCGATTCTCTGAAAAACAGGAAATAAATTAAAGGCCAACTCCCCAGTGGGGGAGTTGCTCTTTTTACACTCCAATTCCTTTATCAAAACCTACTATAAAAAAAGCCAGCTCCTTAACCGGGATGTTGGTTTTTCTTTTTTAATGAATACCGAATTATAAATCAATGTCGTTTAGTTAAGCACTGCTATTTCAATTGCCACGCCCTTCAGGGCGTGGATTAAGAATAATTATTAGTTTTATTGGCTTTAGCCAAACTATTATTTGGGCTAAAGGCAGGATGCAAAATAATTGCCCTATGCAATGCCGAGCTTTAGCCAATCCATTATTTGGGCTAAAGCCCAGTTTCTTATTTCTATTTTCATCCACGCCCTGAAGGGCGTGGCATTTAAACCCTTAACTAAACGACATTGAATTATAAATAATCACTTTTTTTAAAGAATAGGGTAAGATTAATAACTGATAAGTAGTGCTCATTACTTAAAAGTATATGGATGTTTTATTCAAATCTGCAAAAATGAATAAACTTCAAAAACTTGCAGGTTAAAAAAAAACGGTATAACTTAAAGCCTGATTTATAACAATTTTGGCTCTAAGCAACCTTTTTTAGAACAAATACGTTTTACTGCAACTTCCAGAACTCAGCACAATAATTTTTCCCATCCCTTTTTAAGCTCCCTTTAAAACCTGCTACTTAAAACTGCATTTTATCACATCAAAATTTTTAGGTTATGAAAAAATTTATGCTTTCAGCAACTGTTTTTCTTACTGCAATGCTCTTCTTTTTTAGCATGGGATCAAGGGCGGCGCTTTTTCCTTTTAATGCCACCTATTCCGGTGCACAGGAAAATCCTGCCAATGGATCTCCGGCAACCGGCACTATATCCGGAGTATATAATGATGCAAACAATACCATTTATTTTACCCTTAGCTTTAGCGGTTTACTCAGCAACACAGCAGCGGCTCATTTTCATGCCCCGGCAGCACCAGGCGTAAATGCAGGAGTTGTGCATGGCTATACGGGTTTTCCTGCAGGTGTAACCTCGGGTACATTCACCGGTTCATTTGTTATTACAGACGAGCGGGAAACTTTTCTTAAAAATGGATTATGGTATGCTAATATTCATACCACCGGCTTTCCTGGGGGCGAAATAAGGGCACAAATAATTTTAGGGCCGGCTTCTGCCACGCTTTATACTTTTAATAATACATACAGTGGCCTGCAGGAAAATCCTCCCAATTCCTCTGCTGGTACAGGTAATATAACAGGAGTTTATAACCCGGCCACAAATGCTATTTTGTACCGCATTATTTTTAGTGGGCTTTCTGCTAATACAGCTGCCGCTCATTTTCATGCTCCCGCCTTGCCTGGCGTAAATGCAGGAGTAATTTATGCGCATGCCGGTTTTCCTACAGGAGTTGTAACAGGAACTTATTCCGGAACACACAGCATTACAGATTTGCAGGAAACACAATTACTGGGTGGATTATGGTATGCTAATATTCATACTACTGCATTTCCGGGAGGAGAGATTCGTGCACAAATAAGTTTAGAACTGGCACCCACTATTACCTGCCCGGCAAATATTGTTAGGGCTAATGCTGCAGGCCTGTGCTCCGCTTCTGTAGCTTTTGCTGCCACTGCCACGGGCGTGCCCGCTCCATCTATTATGTACAGTGTAAACAATACTACCATTACTTCGCCTGCCGTTTTCCCGGTAGGCACTACTACCGTAAATGCGGTGGCTACAAATAACACCGGTACTGCAAGCTGCTCATTTACTGTTACCGTAAACGATACAGAGGCACCGGTAATAAGTGCGATGTCCACCAGCCCCAACCAGCTTTGGCCTCCCAATAATAAGATGCGTGATGTAACGGTAACGTATAACAGCACAGACAATTGCCCGGGCGTGAGCACCTGTGTACTAACGGTAAGCAGTAACGAAGCAGGAGGAACTGCAGATTATACTGTTGTAGATGCACATCACCTTAAGCTAAGGGCGCAAAGAGAAGGTTCAGGCGACGGAAGAATTTACACCATTACTGCACGCTGTACAGACCAGGCCGGCAATTCTTCTACTGCCACTACAACTGTAACCGTACCGCATGATATGTCTGACAAAAACAACAGCTTTGTTGCTAATGGTAAAATCGAAGCAGCATCTTCACTTTCTTTAAAAGTATCATCAAACCCTTCCTATAATTATTTTGGTTTGAATATACAGTCGGATGATAATACAAAATTGATTAGAGTTAAACTTGTGGATGTATCCGGTAAGATTGTAGAAGTAAGAAATATTAAAGCAGGAGAGTTTGTTAAGATAGGCCAACTGGCTAAGCCGGGCATTTATATGCTGCAGGTAAGCCAGGGAAAACAATCTAAACAGGCTACATTGGTAAAACAATAATAGCATGATAAAATAAAAAATGGCCGGTGGATAACCGGCCATTTTTTTCACCATCTTGATTTTGCAAAATTAAAATGGTGTTTTTTGCAGCAATAATTTATCAATGCCTTACAACTTTTCAAACCTTGTGTGGAAGAAATGTAAATATCAAGGCACCTGAAAAACGGTGCAGGCACAAAGAAATGTAGCTACAAAAAGGATATGCTTTTATATTTTTTGTAGCTAAGTCTTTTTTTAAAATCTAATTTACTTTTCGCCTTACCGTCTTACCGGCAAAATTTAGTTATAGTTAAAGTGCGTATTAAAAAATGCCGCTAAGACGGTAAGTCGTTTTTTAAAAAATCAAATTTATTTTTCATCTTACCAGCAAAATGTTTCTATAATTTAGTGCTGTTTCTTCTATCAATTTATTATTAAAAACAGGTTCAGCATTAAAAATTATTTCCCATGTTACCGGGATAGCTTTTTTAAGCATACTGCTTACCCCACAATATTTTTCCTGCGAATCGGTTACGGCCTGCACTGCAGCTTCCCTGGCGGCAGCATCTGCTTTAAAAACATATTGCACATGAATAGATACATATTGCATAGGAGCCTGCTTGCTCAGCTCGCCGGTAACGGTCATGCTTAAATCATCAATGGTTTGATTTCCTTTGCGCAGCAATGCTACAATATCCATTCCGGTGCAGCCAGATAAAGCAGCCAGCACAAAAGGTTTGGGTATGGGGCCATTATCTTCTCCACCCGATCTTTCGGGCGCATCCATTGTAACCGTATGCCCGTTTATCAATGCATTAAATTGCATTTTCCCCATCCACTGCGTTTCTATCTCATGTTTTGCCATAAAAGTTTTTTTATTGTATTAATCAAAAAACAAAAATCAAATTTTAATCAGCATAGAAAGGTAACATTTATCACTTAAGCTACCGGTAAACATATGATCTTCGTCATGTTTGGTAAATTCAGCGCTAATAAAAGCATTTAAATACTTTTATTGAGTTAGTTTTGTTTTATCATTCAAATTAAAAATTAAATTATATGCAGGCAGTAGCAGAAAATATCCTTAACGTAACCTTGCTGGAACCAAGGCAGAAACACCCTACCATTTTTGTTAGGTTTGATGAACTGGCCGAAGGTGAAAGTTTAACCATTCACAACGATCATGATCCCAAACCATTATATTACCAGTTGCTGGGCGAAAGGGGAAATATATTTACCTGGGAATACCTGGAGCAGGGCCCTGAAAGCTGGAAAGTGAAAATATCAAAACGCATCAGTAGTGAAAGCGAAGAAACACTGGGGCAGATAGTGGCCACAGATTTGCGCAAAGCACAAATATTTAAAAAGTACGGATTGGATTTTTGTTGCGGAGGGAAAAAAACAGTGAAACAGGCTTGTGCAGAAAAAGGATTAGACGTAACAAAAATTGAACAGGAGCTACAGCAGGCAGATAAGATGCCGGCCAGCCGTCCGCTGCCTTATGGCGACTGGAGCCTGGATTTTCTTTCAGATTACATTGTGAACACCCATCACAGTTATGTAAATAAAAACTTGCCTGATATAAAAGCATATTCCGAAAAAGTGATGAAAGTACATGGCGATCATCATCCGGAATTAATCCGCATTAATGAGCTGGTGCAGGAAGTGTATGCAGAATTAACAGCACATATGGCCAAGGAAGAAAGAGTTTTATTTCCCTACATTAAAGAACTGGTAAGTACCGGTAAAAATTTACAACCATTACATGCCGCATCATTTGGTACGGTGCAAAATCCTATTAATATGATGGAGATGGAACATGAAATGGTAGGAAAAAACCTGGAAGAAATAAGAGTGCTTTCTAATAATTATTTATTGCCACAGGATGCATGTGCCAGTTACAGTTTGCTGTACAGGATGCTGGATGAATTTGAAGAAGACCTGCATTTGCATATTCACCTGGAAAATAATATCCTGTTTCCAAAAGCTTTGGAAATGGAAAAA
>JAYVGA010000323.1:0-5147 GCA_043772635.1 Chitinophagaceae bacterium | reverse complement strand
GCTGTTTTTATTTTTAATATATCTGCCCTGGCCCTTCACTTTGATTTATCCCTTTTTCACTGTATCTTTTTAGTAAAATTTGTATCCATGACTTTAAATAAAATATTTTTTAGTTATGCAAGAACGGATGCTTCCCAATTTTCTTCACAGCTGGCAGTAGATCTTAAAAGACAGGGCTTTAATGTATGGATAGACCAACAGGATATCAGGGCCGGTATGGAGTGGGATCTTGAAATAGAAAAAGCCCTGGAAGCATGCGACTGTTTATTGTTTATTGAATCAGAAAAATCTGTAGTATCCAATAACGTGCTGGATGAGGTGTATTATGCACTGGAGCAGCAAAAGCGGGTTATACCTATTATTTTTCACGACAGTAAAACACCTTTTCGCCTGCAACGGCTGCAGCATATAGATTTTTCGCAGGATTATGAAAAGGGATTACAGCAATTAATAAATGAATTAAAAAACAATACTGCTGCCATACCGCTGCCGGTTGCACACAGCAACAGCCCGCTCACCAAAGCTCCACCTTTCTTTAAAAAATATTTGAAGCCTCTTTTAATTACTGCCTGCCTTTTATTATTTGCACTGGTATTTTTTTATATAACAAATAATAAAACGGTAGAAAATAAAACGGTAGAAAATAAAACGCTAGAAAATAAAACATCAGAAAACAAAGAACAGATAAATGAAACGCCTGCAGAAAAACAGGATGCGGCAAATGCCGGTGTAAAAGAAACACCCGTAAAATTAAAACCAGTTATAAAAGAAAAAATTGAAAAAAAATTACCTCCGGGCAGGAACACAATAATAGCAACCCCGCCTGCCGTTAAAACAATAAACTCTGTTGAAAATACAACCGAAAACCTGCATGAAATGTATGCCGGTAATTGGGAGCTGGGAGATGTAGTTCCAAAAGCTGCATCCAGCAGTGGATACCTGAGGATTGAAGAAATAGATGAAAAGCGGGTAAAAATTCAAAGCAGTTTTCAATTTTACTTTTTTAAAAGCAAGGCCAAAGCTTTTTTTGTTGTATTTAATGGATTTGCTGCCTGTGCATCCTGTGTGCTTAAAAACGAAATAAAAATTACCGACAAAGACATTGCTTTTGGATCGCAGAAATATGAAACCCTTTTGGAAGATCAGCCGGATGGTGCAAAGGCAGGAGATACTGTAATGAGTGCCGGTGGTAATAATTCAATAAAGGCATTTGTTACACTGCAGCTGGTAAATAAAAACAGCGTAATAATAAAAGTGCATCAGCCTGTTCCCACCCCGGTTTCAAACGGGTTGGTGGTTCCGGCCTTTGAATATTTATTCCGGTTCAGAAAAAGTGAATGACAGTTTAAACATCGTATCATTTGACTGCAGATTTTTTTAATCTTAGGTGGCGAACTGTTTATAGGTGCTGTTTCTTTTATATGAATTATTTTTTCGATTGAATAAAATAGACATGTAATTTCTTAAAATTTTATTATTACTAAACAAAACGTTAATCCGGTTTTATTTAATAAATTTTATCTTTTGCCAGCACATGCTGGCATTATTTTTTCCCTGTTATACAACTTTATCTAAAATTATTTAAAAGTGTTAACTATGAAAAAATTATTGAATGTATTGCGTTTTTCTATGAAGCCTCTTGCCGGTCTTTTTGTTGTGGCTCTTGTATTTTCTGCCTGTAAAAAAAATGATGTGGAGAATGTGCGTACGCCCGCTGCGGGTGTAATGGCTTTTAATCTTGCTCCTGATAAATCTGCTGTAGGATACACTTTGTCAGGTAACCAGTTTGGTAATGCGGCATTAAATTATACCAATTTTACAGGAGCTTATCTTCCTGTTTTTTCAGGCAACAGGGAAGTAAGGTCTTTTGATTTTAATACAGGATCTACTATTGCTTTAGCCAATGGAAATTTTGCAGACAGCATGTATTATTCTGTTTTTTTATTAGGTGCAAACGGCGCCTACCGTAATGTGGTGGTAAATGATGAGCTGGATTCGCTTGCGGCAGGTACTGGTAAGGCATGGGTTCGTTATATTAATGCCATACCCGACTCTGTATCTGCTGCACCTGTTGTAACAATTGGTGAAAATACGGTAAACGAAACAGCGGCCTATGCAACCGTATCATCTTTTAAACAGGTTAATGCAGGCGCTGTAAATACCGGTATAACCAATGGTACTAATATTGTTGCAAGCCGCAGCATTACGTTGGAGCAAAATAAAATTTATACCGTGTTGTTTGTGGGCATTCCTGCCAGTACAGATTCTGCAAAGGCTGTGCAGGTAAAGTTTATACAGAATGGTACAATAGCACCTTAATTTTTTTGACGTAGATGTTAACACAGGATCTGATTAGGGTTGTCAACCTTTTATCAAAATATCCTTTGAGAGGTATTTTTTGTAAGGTTGACAAGCCTTGTGCAAACAACCCTTAACAGATATTTTTTGAGGCGGAAGCATGCCGTTGAAAGCAGTGATAATTACTGCTATTTCAACGGCATTCCTTTTTGGGGTAATATCAATGGAGTAGGATGGCAATTTTTTTTAACTTAAAAAACTTTATAAATCGCTAACAGGTATCATGCAAACAATTAAAGAAAAATCTCCATTTATAAAATATTATCTTAGTTGGTCATTTCATTTAACTGATAGATATGAAAAAGTACCTGGCCATAATATGTTGTTTTATTTTTTTTATTGCCTGCAATAATTCAAAGAAAAAAATAGCACCGCCGGTAGCGGTTAACCAAAAAATAGAAGCAGATACTATTGTTTTTCCCTACCAGCCTCTTTACTCTTCCAATTTTAATAATGATGTTTCGGATAAGGATTTACTTACGGTATTAAATTCTTATAAATTATGGGAAAACGGGTTTATGGCAGACCTGGCCGATGTGTATGCAGATACCGTAACATTTATTTCTCCCGATGGCAGGGAATACATTGGAACAAAAGCAGGATTGCTGGAGCAATGGACAAAAAAACGTGATAGTATTAAAACCATACAGGTACAGGTTATTGCCTGGACAAAATTACATGAGCCGGCAAAAGGAGATAATTTTATTGATGTGTGGTACCGGGAAACCAACACTTATAAAAATGGTAAAAAAGAGGTAGCAAATTATGCAGACAGAAAGCAGCTTGTAAACGGAAAAATTATTTGGTACAGCCAATACAGGCAGGAAGCAAATTAAAAGATAACAACTCATTTTATATCATCTAAAAGATTAACCAATGCCAGCACTAAAACCAACTTTGTATTGCATTATTGCTATTAATATCCTGGATAAATCTATTGGCGATACCTGCTTAAGAGATCAAAACAGGATTACTGCTTTTTTTGAAAAGCTTACCCATTTTATTAAGTTGCCTTACAAAGAAATTATTATCAGCAATGAAAACTTTAGTGTAGAGGGTGTAAAGAATACGATTAAAAATATTAATCCGGGCAGTAATGATATTGTAGTGTTTGCCTATTCGGGCCATGGGTTCCGGTTTAAAAATAATGAGTCCAGCTTATTTCCTCAAATGGCGTTTTTTACAAACGAAGGCGTGACCCGGCAAATAATCAGAGAAAATACAATGAATATTGAAGAAGTATTTAATGGGGTAAGGGCAAAGGGTGCAAGGTTAAATATAGTTTTTGGCGATTGCTGTAATAACGAATTGGAAATGGAGCGTTTTGAAGTGAGCGAGTTAGATTTACATTCCTGGCCTACGGAATGGAAGACTGCCCATTGTTCCATGTTATTTGAAAAACATAAAGGATCTTATCTGATTGCTGCGGCTTCAAAAGGCCAGCTGGCTGCATGTAATAAAACAGAAGGTGGATATTTTACATTCAGCTTTTTTCAATTTATAGAAAAAGCGTTTGAAGGTGGAAACCTGGATTGGCAGGCAATTATTGAAAGGGCTGGAGAATTTGCTACACTAAAAACCCGGCGGGCACTTTGCGGAGACAAGCCCTGTAAGCAGGATGCAATATCCAGGATGGTTGTTTAATAAAAATTGTATTTCTGTTTTTTATAAATATTTTTTGATACCAGTTTCTAAAATCCATCTGCCTGGCTTATGCTGGTTTAAACTAATACGCTGTTTTAGTTTTCATAAATAAGACTAATTCATATTTTGAGGTTATAATCATATACCGCATTTTGTATTTTACATATAGCACTACATTTATTCCTCTGACCTTTTGAGTAAATCTGCTCCATTTATTTTTTAACCTTAGTAGAAATTTAGTAAAGTGGTCTTGTCAATCTTATTATCTTCAATATTAAATATGTTTGAGGCCAATTAAAAAATCAGTCAATAAGGTTGTTTAATTATTTTTCATAAATTTTCTACTAAAATTGCTTATGCAGATTGCACAAAGAATTTACTGTGCAGATAATTATTTGCAGAGAGAAAAGTTAAAAAAGGAAATTCACAATAGCACCTCAAAATATGAATTAGCCAAAATAAATGCATCAGATTTACTGATTCAATCTGCGAATCTGCGGCAAAATATTTTTTAACAACTTCTGACAACTCACAAAAAAAACAGGCAGTTTATTTTTCTGCCTGTTATCTATTTGTTTGCGTATTATATTTTATTTGTGCTGCCGCCTCAGCCACCATGCAAGCCACAGGCCCGTTACACCCCAGGCCACCAGCGCATCTACGAAGTGGGCCATAAGGTCAAAGCTGTCGTACCATATATGCATGGTATAAGGAGCATGTAAAAAAATAATAATGCCGGTGCCCAGCGTACCTATAAAAATAGTTCTGAAGGAAGGCGATGGGATTTTGGTAAGCACCCAGCAAAGCAACCACACAATAAAAATATTAACCAGCAGGCTGCGGCCCATATTCATAAACATTTTATTCATGACGGGGAGGCTTTTATGATATACTACCTGTGCCCATGGTTTTCCTTCATTGGTCTTCATCTGTTTTTCCATTTCGTCTCTTGAAGTACCGGGTGGATAATTGGGCATAAAGTATGCGCCATCTTCGCTAAACTGAGTTTGCAGGTAAGCCATAACGCTGTCTTGTTTTGGCGTATATCTTTGTTGTGCCTCATGCAGGTTTAATGCTCCCCAGGTGAGAAACTGCCATGCAAAAAGAATAATGCCACCCACAAGGGCAGCGATGATCATTTTTTT
>JAYVGA010000322.1:0-3661 GCA_043772635.1 Chitinophagaceae bacterium | reverse complement strand
TTTATATAACTGCGTTACTGTAAGCCTTGGGCTGATGGCAGTAGTTTGTAAAGTTTTTTTATTTACCAGTTCCATACTTCCACCCAGGCGTCCAATAAGCCAGAGGTTATTATTGCAGCTGATAATTTTTGAAATATATTTTACAGAATCTTTAGTAATTAAATTTATTTTTTTAAACGCATTGTTTTCAAAAACCCTCAAACCATCATCGGCACAAACCAAAAAACGGTTCTCATCATAGAGCATACTGTAAATGTAAACCGGCGAACGGGCCGGATGTTTTTGCAGTTGCTGCCCAGTTAAAGTATAAAAGAAGGGAATGGTTGAAGCAATTACATAGATAGAATCTTTTTCGTTACCAACAATTTGGTTTACGGTACCTATTTTTTTCCCATTAACTACATCAACATTTTTAAACCCATTACCATAATAGATACTTATTCCGCTGTTGGTACCAAAATACATCATTCCTTTTTTATCCTGGTAAATAGTACGGACGGTATTATTTACCAACCCATTTTTATAATTGATATAATCAAAATTATATTGCTGGCTAAATAATAAAAAAGGGATAAAAAGCAACAGGCATACAAAACTGCTGCAAAGAATGTGTAGCTTCTTTTTGCTTTGCAAAAGGAAATGTAAAGTAAGAATTGGTTGCAAAAAATATATTACTTTTAAATTTATTATTACAATAAACCATCATCAAGATAATGTTTTATTTTAAGCAGTAAAATAAGGCAGTTATAACTAAAATTTTTTTAGACCTTTTTGCTTAAAACGATAAATTTTTTTCATGATTATTAATTTTATTGCATAGATAGTTGATGTAAGCAAGAGTTTGTTTTGCTGTTATCCAACGGCAAAATAAATTTAGGCAGTGGTATTTTTTATTTGTTTAACTGCTCAGCAAATTTTTTAAGCTGCGGTTAAAAAAACATTTGAAACAAATCATTATTTAATTTCCTGGCATAGCTCTATCAATACTCCGTTTGTTCCTTTGGGATGCAGGAAACAAACCAATTTATTATCAGCTCCAATTTTTGGTTCTTCATTTAATAAAACAAAACCTTCCTTTTTTAAACGTTCCATCTCTGCATAAATATCATCCACTTCAAAAGCGATATGATGTATGCCCTCCCCTTTTTTTTGTATAAACCTGGATATTATTCCATCTGCAAGGGTACTTTCCAAAAGCTCAATTTTGGTATTACCCTGCTTAAAAAATGCAGTGTTCACATTTTCAGAAGCTACCATTTCTGTTTTGTAACAGGGAGTATTCAGCAATTTTTCAAACAAAGGCAGGGCATCTGCAAAATCTTTTACGGCTATGCCAATATGTTCTACTTTAAGCATGTATGTATTTTTTTATTAAGATAGTTTACGAAATAAGTAAAATGAAAGCTGCAATATGGTTGAGTGCTCTAAAATAGAACCTTTTATAGTAAATTTGCGTTATAACACTCAATAAAAATAATTATAACCGATATGTTGAAATTGCCGATTTACTTAGATAACAATGCTACTACACAAATGGATCCCCGTGTATTAGAAGCTATGACCCCATATTTCCTGGAGCATTTTGGAAATGCAGCCAGCAGAAATCACCCGTTTGGATGGGAAGCAGAAGAAGCGGTAGATTATGCCCGTGAGCAGGTGGCCAAACTTATTGGTGCCGATCCTAAAGAAATAATATTTACTTCCGGCGCTACTGAGGGTGACAACCTTGGTATTAAAGGAGTATATGAAATGTATGCCAGCAAGGGCAATCATATTATTACTGCCACTACAGAGCATAAAGCTGTATTGGATACCTGTAAGCATATAGAAAAAATAGGTGGAGAAGTAACTTACCTGAAGGTTCAGCCGGATGGTTTGATAGATCTTAAAGAACTGGAAGCTGCAATAAAACCTACTACAATTTTAATAGCCATTATGTATGCCAATAATGAAATTGGTACGGTAATGCCCATCAGGGAAATTAGTGCTATTGCCCGCAAAAACGGAGTGTTGCTGTTTACAGATGGTACACAGGCTGTAGGCAAAATTCCTGTAGATGTAAATAAAGATGGTATAGACCTGATGGCTTTTACAGGGCATAAAATGTATGGCCCCAAAGGTGTAGGTGCTTTATATGTAAGGCGCAAAAATCCCCGGGTAAAAGTTACTGCCCAAATGGATGGTGGCGGCCACGAAAGAGGTATGCGCAGCGGCACTTTAAATGTACCCGGCATTGTAGGTTTTGGAAAGGCCTGCGAACTGTGCATGCTGGATATGGAAGCAGATACCAAACGTATAACTAAACTCAGAGACAAACTGGAAACGGCTTTATTAATGCTGGAAGAAGCCTATGTAAACGGAAGCCGTGAGCATCGTCTGCCACATGTGGCCAATATTTCTTTTAAACATGTAGAAGGAGAAGGATTGCTGATGGGCTTTAATAAAAATATTGCCTTAAGTTCCGGTTCTGCCTGTACCTCAGCTTCGCTGGAACCGAGTTATGTTTTAAAAGCACTTGGCCTTGGAGACGATCTGGCACATAGTTCGCTACGTTTTGGCCTGGGCAGGTTTACTACAGAAGATCAGATAGACTATACCATAAAAGCCATAAGCGAAACAGTAATTAAATTAAGAGAAATGAGCCCGCTTTGGGAAATGTATAAAGAAGGTATAGATTTGAGTACAATTGAGTGGGCAGCACATTAATAGACGCCCCCTGCCCCTAAAGGGGAACCACAGAGGATAAGGAAAAGTAGATTATGTTATATTTTTTTATACCGGGCATTTTATCTTTTTTCAACTTCATTGGCGTCGCACTCTTGTACATTTGGAATTCTAATCAGCATAAAGCGATTAAAAAATAAAAGTTCTTTTATAAAATTAAAAACCTGTCTGCTCCAGCAGAGTACAAAAGCCCCTTTAGGGGTTTGGAGCAACATATCATGTCATACTCAGAAAAAGTAATAGATCATTATCAAAATCCTAAAAACGTAGGAACACTTGATAAATCAAGCAAAAATGTAGGAACCGGGCTGGTGGGTGCACCAGAGTGTGGCGACGTAATGCGCCTGCAAATTGAAGTAGATGATGCTACCGGAATGATAACCGATGCAAAATTTAAAACCTTTGGTTGCGGTTCGGCCATTGCTTCTTCTTCCCTGGCTACAGAATGGCTTAAGGGCAAAAGCGTAGATGAAGCTTTGAAAATTGATAACATGGAAATAGTAGAAGAATTAAATCTTCCGCCGGTTAAAATTCATTGCAGTGTTTTAGCCGAAGATGCTATTAAAGCAGCTATAAACGATTACCGGGTAAAAAATGGTATGGAAGCCATTAAGTTTGAAGAGAGCGTGGTACATTAATCCGGCGGTTAGCATTAAGCCGTTAGCTATAAGCTTCATCTTTAAATAGCTATAGTCTTACCTATTAAAGCTAAAAATAAAATTATGGTTGCAACAGATAACAGTATTTATATCAGCGATAAAGCAAAACAAAAAGTAATAAACCTTATGACGGATGCAGGTGTTGCAGAAGATGCCAGCTATTTTCTTAGAGTTGGTGTTGTAGGCGGTGGCTGCAGTGGTTTAAGTTACAAGATGGATTTTGATAACGAGGTGAAACCCATGGATCAGGTGTTTGAAGATAAAGGGGTAAAAATTGT
>JAYVGA010000321.1:0-15488 GCA_043772635.1 Chitinophagaceae bacterium | reverse complement strand
GAGCTCGAAAATTAATTTTTTCAACCTGTGGTTTTAGATTCTTTTTTTTTACACATTATTATTGGTAATGTGTGGTTTTCAGGTGTGGATTGAATTTCTTGTTTTTGTCAGGATGTTGGAACAGTTTTTTTTGGTTTACTGGATATTTTGGTTTCTTTCGTTGGAATTTGGATACTGTTGGTTTTGTTTCAGATAATGGATGTTAGTTTGTTTGGATTGGTTTTTTTTAGGTCAACTGGATTTGGACTTGATATTTAAACTTAAACTACTGCTTTATTTCTGATGTAAAAATGCATCTATCTTTTTCACCAATTTTTTCTTTTCGTTTAATGAGTGTTTTATTTCGACGAATGATGCATAATTGGCGTTTTGGTAAAATAATGCAACAGTTTCTAACTGCTGAATTTCAAATTTACCGTGAACAGCCTTACAAAAAAAAGGGGCGTATTAGTAATTATAAAAACAACAATCCTGTTTTAATCTCTCCAAAAGTCATAATTACAGCAAAACAAAATATCACTGTACTTTAGGTTAATAATTTTATTATCTTGAACATATGAAAAAATTTAAACCAGCTGCTTATATACTTCTTGGGTTAATACTGCTGGCCGGTATTGTTTTGTATATTATTTTTCTTGTAAAAAACCCGGAAACAAAAACAATGAATGCGGCTGCACGAAGCACAGCAGGCGGGCAGTTTATACCATTGCCCAATGGGATTACCCATTATGAAAGAGGTGGTACAGATACGGGCAAAACCGTTATTCTTATTCATGGTTTCAGCGTACCCTATTATATCTGGAACGGAACTTACGACAGCCTGCTGCAACATGGATTTGATGTGATAAGATATGATGAGTTTGGAAGAGGTTTTAGTGACCGGCCTGATGCGATTTACAATCCTGCATTTTATAGAAAACAGTTGGCTGATTTAATCAGCGCACTTAAAATAAATGCACCGGTAAATGTAATAGCTGTTTCATTTGGCGGGGCTGTGGCAGCCGATTTTGCAGTGCATTATCCTGCTATGGTAAATAAAATAATTTTAATTGACCCTGTGTATATTTTTTCCAAAACCGGGGAGCCGGAAATTATTACCAATTATACCATGGCTTTTAATCATGAAAAAATGGCAAATGGGCAGCTGGAAGATTTTAAATACCCGGAGCATTTTGCAGGTTGGGTTGATACATATAAAATACAAATGCAGTACAAAGGTTTCAGGCATGCATTAATATCTACATTAAACAATTATAGCGGAGATGATATTCTTTCCAATTACCGCTCTTTAAACCGTTTACACAAAAAAATATTATTAATTTGGGGAGAAGAAGACCGCACTGTTCCATTTAAATTCAGCGATTCTTTACAACAAATACTGCAGGCAGATTTTTTGCCCGTAAAAGATGCCGGCCATCTGCCATATTTAGAGCAACCTGGTTTGGTTAATAAAAAAATTATTTCATTTCTCAGAGAATAATAAATGCAAGGCAGCAACTATTTAATTATTACATTTTCTGTTTCTCACTATTACTAAAAAATTGCTGCAGTGTTCGGGCACGTCTCAATAGATCTTTTTTAGATTTTGTATAAATAAAACAATTAGGTATGACATATTATTCAAATACCAAAAATATAAAGGCTTTGCATGTAAACAATTTTCATAAATAACCTGTAGTTCTTTTTCTAAAAAAAAACATAATTGCCGTCGTACACAATTTTCAATCAGGGTTTCCGTTCGCTTATAGTATAGGTTTTATCCAAACATCCAAACAATATCTGTGAATAAATCGCTCTTAACACGCTTTTGCCTGGTGGCTGTGTGTATGTTTATAACAATTGTATCTAAGGCACAATTAAAGGCAGAATTTGCAGCTGCTCCCCTTGCCGGTTGTGCACCTCTCGTAGTTAGTTTTCAGGATCAATCTACCGGTAGCCCCACGCAGTGGAAATGGGATTTGGGTAACAGCACTATTTCTTTTTTGCAAAACCCTGTGGCCACTTATTTTAACCCCGGTGTTTACTCCATAAAGCTGGTTGTTCAAAATGTTTCCGGAAAAGATTCAATAATAAAAACACAATATATAACTGTACAGGCAGCACCGTCGGTAAATTTTTCTGCAAGTTCATTATCTGGTTGTTATCCGCTGCCGGTGCAATTTACCAATGCAAGCACAGCAGGCAGTGGTACCATAACCAGTTATTTATGGGATTTTGGCGATGGCAATTCTTCTGCAGCAGATAATCCAATTCATATTTACACAGCTGCCGGAACATACAATGTTTCTTTACAGGTATTTAATTCTAACGGTTGCACTAAAACGCTTACCCGTACAAATTATATAAGCATTACAAATGGGGTTAGTGCAGTATTTACAAACAGCACACCCACCAGTTGCTCACCACCAGAAACGATAACTTTCCAAAACCAGTCCACGGGTACAGGTACACTTTCCTATCAATGGAATTTTGGAGATGGCGGCACATCTTCCGTGGCCAATCCATCTCATATTTATAATGCAACAGGAAGCTACACAATACAGCTTATTGTGCAAAGCAGCAACGGCTGCAGAGATACTGCCACACATACAGCAGGTGTAAATATTGGAGAAGTAATTGCAAACTTTACCATGCCTGCAACGGTTTGTGCCGGCACAGCTGCAACGTTTAATAATAGCTCGGTACCTGCACCAGATTCTACCGTATGGACATTTGGCGATGGCACAACATCTTCTGTAAACAGCCCTGTTAAAATATTTGCAACAGCAGGAAATTACCCGGTAAAACTGGTAAGTTATTTTGGTGCATGTAAAGATTCTGTTACAAAAAATGTATTGGTTTTTTCTAAGCCTGTATCTGCATTTGGCGGAAGTCCGCTGTTTTCCTGCGCTGCACCGCTAACTGTAAATTTTACCAATACCAGCAATGCAGCCACAAGTTATCAATGGGATTTTGGTGATGGCAATACATCCACATCTGCTGCTCCATCGCATACTTATACAGCACCCGGCTTTTATACGGTTAATCTTATTTCTACAAATGCAAACGGCTGCAACGATACGCTCGTAAAACAGGATTATATAAAAATCAGGTTGCCACAGGCTGTTATAAATAATTTGCCGCAACAGGGTTGTGCTCCGCTTACGCATACTTTTAGTGCTGCTATAAACAGCCTGGATGCCGTAACCGCTTATCTCTGGGATTTTGGTGATGGCACTACATCTTCTCTGGCAAATCCAACACATACATTTACTACAGGCGTTTATGATATACAATTAATTATTACCACAGCAGGAGGATGTAGAGATACTGTAACAGTACCTTCCGGCATAAGAGCCACATTAAAACCAGTGGCAAATTTTTCTGCTACCCCAAGAGTAGTGTGTGCATTTATGCCCGTAAATTTTACCGATTTAAGTACCGGCACTGTTACCCAATGGCAATGGCTTTTTGGCGATGGCACACAATCTTCAGATCAGAACCCTGTGCATATGTACGAAGACACGGGCCTGTTTACCGTAAAACTTATTATAGGAAATTATGGCTGTTTTGATACCGTGCAATTTGTAGATTACATCCGTGTAAATCCTCCTATTGCCCGCTTTGATGTAACACTAAACTGCGCTTTGCCGCTGGTAAGAATTTTTACAGATAATTCAATTGGGGCTGATGAGTGGAACTGGGATTTTGGTGACGGTAACACATCTAATTTACCAAGCCCTGTGCATACCTACACAAGTGCAGGAAGTTTCATAGTAAAACTAACGGTTAAAAATAATGTTACTGGTTGTGAGCATTCTAAAACTGCCCAGGTTATTGTTGCAGATGAACAGGCAGATTTTTCTGCTACTGAACTGGAAATATGTAAAAGATCTTCTACAACTTTTAATGGGGTGGTAAATAACACAGGAGCCATTGTAAATTTTGAATGGGATTTTGGAGATGGAACCACAGGCACCGGAAATGCTGTACCGCATGTTTACCTGCTGGCAGGTTCATACACTGTACAACTTATTATTACAGATGTTGCAGGCTGTAAAGATACCGCCACAAAAATAAATTACATTAAAGTAAATGGCCCCACTGCAGGTTTTAATCCATCTGTACCCGGCAGCTGTTTACTTACATCTGTAACCTTTAATGATGAATCGGTAACTGATGGTACACATGCAATAACGCAATGGGTATGGAATTATGGAGATGGCATCGCAGACACACTTACTGCTCCACCCTTTACTCATGCATATGCTAACATGGGAAGCTACAATGTTTGGCTTGTGGTAAAAGATGCGGTGGGGTGCACCGACAGTATTTACAAAAATAGTGCGCTCATTATTTCTACACCGGTTGCAGATTTTACTGCTTCGGATACAGTTTCCTGCCCTGCACAAAACATTTCATTTACAAACAATTCTACCGGCCCGGGGCTTACATACCAGTGGGATTTTGGTGATGGCAATACCAGTAATTTAATGGCTCCTGTACATGCATATTTAAGTGATGGTATATATACAGTTAAGTTAAACATTACAGACAGCTACGGATGTAAAGACCAGGTTACAAAGGCGCAGTACATAAAAATTGTCACCCCGCTGGCCAGCTTTACCGTTAGCGATTCTGTAAGTACATGCCCGCCACTCATTGTGCAGTTTACCAATACATCTGTTAATCAAAATACTTACAATTGGGATTTTGGAGATGGCACTTCCTCGGCAGCAGCAAGCCCTTCGCATTTTTATAATGTGGCAGGTATATATTTTGCAAAGCTTACTATTACCGGCCCCGGTGGTTGCGTTTCTACATTTACACAAAGAATAGAACTAAGAGGGCCAAAGGGTGCTTTTAGTTATTTAAATTTTACAGGGTGCAAACCACTTACTGTAAACTTTAAAGCAGTCACACAAGACAGAACAACTTTTATCTGGGATTTTAATGATGGCACTACCATTGCCACAGCAGATTCTTTAATTTCTCACACTTATACTATACCCGGTATTTATGTACCAAAAATGATTTTAATAGATGCAGCAGGCTGCAGGGTTCCCATAACCGGAACTGATACTATTGTGGTAAGCGGCGTTAATGCAGCTTTTACTGCAGATAGTTTACTGCATTGCAGTAATGGGCTGGTACAGTTTACAAATGCCTCCGTGAGCAACGATATTATAACAACTTATTTATGGGATTTTGGAGATGGAACAACATCTCCTTTAGCTTCGCCCTCTCATTTTTATGCAAGCGAAGGATTATTTACCGTAAAGCTAAAAGCCTTTACGGCCATGGGTTGTATTGATTCTGTTACTGCGCCTGTGCCTGTAAAAATAGTAAAGACACCCTCTATTGATATTACACAGTCTGCCAATGGCTGCGCACCATTAAATATGAATTTTGCAGGAACACTTTTAAATGCAGATACCTCTGCCATAAACTGGCAATGGACTTTTAGTGATGGCCGCACTGCAACAGGAAAAACTTTAAATTCTTTTTTGTTCAGCACTGCAGGAAATTACAATGGGGTATTAATTGCTACCAACAGCAGCGGTTGCAAAGACACCGCAAATACTCTAATAGAAGCTTATGCTATACCCAATGTAAATGCAGGTGCCGATATTGAAATATGCAAAGGTACCGGCCAAGCGCTTTTGGCTACAGGGGCAGCTTCCTATTCCTGGTCACCAGCTGCGGGCCTTAGTTGTGTAAGCTGTGCTTCGCCGGTTGCAAATCCGGTGATACAAACAAATTATACCGTTAAGGGTACCTCTGCAAAAGGATGCAGTAATACAGACTCGGTAACAGTGGGTGTAAAATATCCTTTTAAAATGCAGTATAGCAAAGGAGATACTTTATGCCTGGGTGAGTCTGCTAAATTAACAGCATCGGGTGCTGCAACCTATGCCTGGAGCCCATCTACAGGGTTAAGCAGTACAAGTGCAGCTACGGTAACTGCCAATCCATCTGTTACTACCAACTACATGCTCATAGGCACGGATGCTATCGGATGTTTTAAGGATACCGCTTATTTTCCGGTAAAAGTATTTCCTAACCCAACAGTATTTGCAGGAAATGATACCACAATAAATGTGGGGAAAACGGCTACGCTTACACCAACAATATCTGCTGATGTTATTGATGTTACCTGGTCTCCAACCGGGAGTATTTTTCGCAGCAGCTATCCAACTATTGATGTTAAACCCAAACAAACTACGGAGTACAATATAGAAGTTATTAATGCCGGTGGCTGTACTGCAAACGATGCCCTTACTGTAATGGTGTTGTGCAATGGTGCCAATGTTTTTATACCCAATACTTTTTCTCCCAATGGCGATGGCGTAAACGAAAAGTTTTATCCAAGAGGAACAGGATTGTTCAGCATTAAAACGGCAAAGATATTTAACCGCTGGGGCGAACTGCTTTTTGAAAACAGTAATATGAAAGCCAATGATGCAAGCGAAGGATGGGATGGAAGCTACAAGGGCCAGAAACTTTCCACAGATGTATTTGTGTATGTGTTTGAAATTATTTGCGATAACAATACCATACTGGTTTACAAAGGAGATATCGCTTTAATAAGATAGAAGGGCATTTAAATAATGCAAATAAATAAAAATAAAAAAGTTGATAAACGCTTAGCTGAGATGCTCACAAAATATTCCATATCATGAAACCAAATTTATTTTACCTGCCGTTAACTTTATGCATGTTGGTTTGCATAAATGTAAAAGCACAGGACATTCATTTTTCACAAATGTTTGAAACGCCGCTGCTGCGCAATCCTGCACTGGCCGGTATTTTTTCCGGCGATCTGCGCATTCAGTCGGTGTACCGTTCGCAATATAATTCTGTGGCCAATGCCTATCATACGGCATCTATGAATATAGAATATAAAATGCCCATTGGCAAAACAGATGATTTTGTAACCCTGGGCGGCGAGGTACTTTACGACAGGGCAGGTACGGTTGCACTTACATCTACTCATTTGCTGCCCACTTTTAATTATCATAAATCTTTAAGCTCCCAGCGCAGCATGTACCTTTCCCTGGGTGTCATGGGCGGCTGGGTGCAGCGCCGCATAGACCGCAGCAGGATAACCACCAACAGCCAGTTTAACGGAAACAATTATGATGGTTCGGCAGGTACTGGAGAAACGTTTCCCAATGCATCCTACTCTTATTTTGATGGCAGTGTGGGTATGAGTTTTAATTCGCAGGTAGGATTGGTTGAAGACAATAATAATATTTACCTCGCTATTGCTTACCATCATTTTAATAAAGCAAAAAATGTAAATTTTTATACAGCCAGTAAATTGGAAATGATACCAAAATGGGTAGCATCTGCAGGGGTGCGTATGAATACTTCTGATTATAATTATTTTACTATTGAAGCAGATTATACTACACAGGGTGCTTACCGTGAAATTCTTGGCGGCATACTTTTTTCTACAAAACTTCAATCGCCGGATGAGCCAAAATATATTTTGCATGGCGGCGCATATGTACGCTTAAACGATGCTATTATACCCGTAGCTAAAATAGAAATGAAACCTTTGTCTTTTGCATTAAGTTATGATGTAAATATTTCAAAACTAAAAGATGTGAGCAAGGGCAGGGGAGGCTTTGAATTATCTGTAGCTTACCAAAAATTTTTAGACCGGGATAACAGTGCAAAAAATGCGGTGAGGTGCCCTAAGTTTTGATGTGGGATTTAAGAGCCGGAGAAGTAATTTTTTTTATAAATATCCACAGTTAATTGAACTGTTATTCAAATTTCAATAATGCCCTTTGCATTTTACAATAAGAATTTGTGTATCTGAAACTTTGTAAATAAGTCGGTGTTCATCGTTAATCCGGCGACTCCAATATCCTGCCCAATTTCCTTTTAATGGTTCAGGTTTACCAATACCTTTAAAAGGATATCTGTCAATATCTTTGATTAATGCTTTTATCCGGCTAATCAATTGTGTATTTGTTTCAAACCAATTATTATATTCCTGAAAAGCAGGAGCACTAAATGCAACATTTCTCATTATTTATTTTTATGAGCAGGATTATAAGAAATAAATTCTTCCATTGTCATAGAAATAAGTTCATCATCGCTTTCAGCCCTTTCGATAGAGTGATTAAGTTCATTAACATATACCCGGTCAAATTCCTTTAAAGAGATAGTTACATCCACATTATCTTTATTTCCAATAAATAGTTTAATCTTATCCAGTAAGTTTGAATTAAGCTCAGAAGCGTTTACTTTAATTATCGTTTCCATGTTTATAAATTTCAAGTTAAAAGTAATAAAAAATCGGGGGCTTTTACATAGTATCAATAATTAGCCATAATTTTCAAACGTTAAATCCTACTCACAAAGTTTTAATGTTTCGGTGCTTTTATTGCTTATCTGCAGTTTATATATTCTGCCAGCCTTGTTGTAATACAGTACCAGCGTGCCATATGCCGTTTGAAATGCATCCCAGCTAATGTCTTTTATTTTAGGATTACCAAGAAATTTAAACAGGCTTTTGCGGCTGGCTCCCATGAGCGGCAGGGATAATTTTCCTTTAAAATTTTGCCTTATCTCAATATAATCCCTGTCGGTATAAAAATAAATATCCTTGTCCTTGTAAAAAATGCCGGCGCATTTACTGCCCGTAGCTGTTTCCAGCAGTTCGCTAAAACAGGGAAAAGTTTTTTTTATTTCTCCTGTGCCCGATTGAGAATTGAGGCCATCATTTATTTTGCCATAAAGCACATCTACCGTAAACACCGGGCAGATGGCAGTTCTTTTTAACTGTGCGTTTGCAGGATTAAAAAAAAGCATGGCGGCAAAAATCACAAAAAGTATTTTCATGTTTGATGGTTTAATGATGTGGTATTAAATATAAATTTTACAGCCATGCGCATTATAGCAAATATCCTGCTGAAAACAGTTAATGCAATACCTGGGGGTTTTAAAATTAGCTACGCAGTGTATCGCAAAGGGTTGTCAACCTTTTGAACAATATAACGGGTGCAACATTTTTTCTAAAGGTTGACAACACTTCGGTAAAAGGCTGACACCCCTTTGTAAACCCCGCTTTCACTTCTTTTTCTTATCCATTACAATATTAAATAACTCAAACCTTCATTTGCCGCTTAATTGAAAATGGAAACAGTGCAGCATAAATTTATTTTCTTTTATATGCCACATTACAATATTTTTATAGCTCAATTAAATTATATGCGCAAATATTTCTTTTTCTTTTTTATCCTGGCCGTACAATATGGTTTTGCAGGCACGGTAGATACCGTAAGCATTTACAGTAATGCAATGCAACAAACTTATAAATGTGTGGTAGTAAAACCAGACAGCTATAACAAAAAGCAAAATAAATTTGAAACGGTTTATTTGCTGCACGGCCACTCCGGCAATTTTAGCAACTGGATAAAACTGGTGCCGCAGATAAAAAAATATGCAGACGATTACCAGTTGATTATTGTGTGCCCCGAAGGTAAATATGCCAGCTGGTATTTTAACAGCCCTATTAACGATAGCATGCAGTTTGAAACTTATGTAGCCAAAGAAGTACCTGCATATATTGAAGCGCATTACCGCACTGTAAATAACCGCAATGCAAGAGCCATTACAGGCCTTAGTATGGGAGGCCATGGAGGATTGTTTTTAGGCTTCAGGCACGCTGCTTTTTTTGGGGCATGTGGTGCTATGAGCGGGGCATTTTTGATAGAAAATATTACCGGCAAACGATATGGCGTAGATAAACTGCTGGGCGATACCAGCAACCGCCAACGCTATTATGATTTTTCTATAATGAAAGAAATGGAGCAGTATCCCAAAGATTCGCTGGCCATTATTGTAGATTGCGGAACAGAAGATTTTATTGTGGATATGAGCCGGGCCGTTCATACCAAAATGCTGGCTTTAAAAATCCCCCACGACTATACCGAACGGCCAGGCAAACATGAATGGAATTACTGGCGTACTGCACTGCAATACCAGTTGCTGTATTTCAGAAATTTTTTTGACAGTAAAAAAGGCAAGGGTGGGTAACCCCTTTGAAGACTTCATAATTTAAAGCACTTCCCGGGGGGGTGGCTCACCCGGCGAGTCAAATTATACTTTCTTAAAAAAGTATTTTAAAAAAAATACGAATGCGTAACTTTAGCCTGCACACACACAGAGCAATTATGATAAAATTACCCATTTCAAAAAATGCTTTTTGGGACATTGAGTTTGATAAATTAGATGTTGAAAAATCTTCTTTATATGTAATGGAAAAAGTATTTAACTATGGCAGCTGGAACGATCAGGTAGCTATTATGAAATATTACAGCCTGCCCCGCATAAGGCAGGAGATAGTAAAGGCCTCATACCTTCGCAAGCCCGTGCTGAGTTTTCTTTGCACTATTTTACATCTACAGAAAACAGATTTTTCATGTTACAACAAAATGCAGTTGAACCCACTGCCCTGGAATTATTAAAAAAAATCTGTGGCTTAAGTCCGTTGCAAAATTTTGCATTGGGTGGTGGCACTAACCTGGCATTAAGAATGGGCCACAGGTTATCTGTTGATCTTGATTTTTTTACCAATACAACATATCAAAATAGCGTAATTTTTCAGGCAGTTACAAAAGAATTTCCTTCTGCACAGATGTTGTTTGAGCAAAATCAAACTATGATGTTCAGTATAAATAATGTAAAGGTTGATTTTGTTTTATATCCTTTTAATTGGTTGCTTCCTTTTGAAACAACTGATGATGCCAGGTTGATATCGGTGCAGGATATTATCCCAATGAAATTACAGGCACTGAGCAACCGGTTCTCAAAAAAAGATTTTTGGGATATTGCTTTTTTATTAAATAATTTTTCACTTCAGGACATGCTGGAAATATTCAAATCAAAATTTTCACAAATTGATACAGGATATATTGTTCACAGCCTCACTAATTTTGAAGATGCAGAAAGAGAGCAGGATCCTGTACAACTTATACCTGCTACATGGGGAGAAATTAAAAATAAACTTGAAACAACTGTTATTGATTTTACAGGTTCGGTACTTTAAAAAGTATCAGTATTGTCAGGTCAAAGTGTTGGTCCGGGTGAGCCACCCCAGGGAAGTGCTTTAAATTATAAAGTCTTCAAAGGGGTGACTCACCCTTAAACCACATATTCCTTCAACAAACTTTCCATAAACTTTTTCAAAACATCTGTACGCTGCATTTCTTTTATATAATCTTCTTCGCTGCCTGCAGCTTTTAAACCCATTAATCTTTTTAATATTTTTTTTAATGGGTCGTTGCTTCGCAATTCTTTTTCGTTTGCAAGCAGCAGCAGGCTCCAGTTTTTTAAAATAAAACTCATTTTCTCTTCAGCGTAATTTTTTATCTGTAATATATTTGCCAGTTTTTTTATGGCATACTCACCCGCCATACCGGGGCTATTATTATATTTTTTATTGAGTATGCCGGCCCATGCCAGGCTAAGATCGGTGGCGTCAAACCCCACTGCATTTTTTTGTATTACCCATTGCATCCTGCATGCAGCCAGCTTTATCAATACAGGAGCCGGGCTTCGGTAACGGGCAATCGTTTTTATTTTCAGTGCTTCGGCTGCGGCTAGTTCCTGCTGTGCTTTTAAGAGCGGGCGAAAGCCTGCATGATAATATACCCAAAAAGCACCTGAGTGTATACCATCACTGTTTTCTTTGCCAAGCTGGTAGGGATCTACACTAAAACGTTTTAGCCCATATATTTTGCTGTGCAGCTCCAGCACCTGTTTAAAAATATATTGCGATTCGCCGCCCCGGTAACCCGGAAAAACATTGAGCCCAATGCGGCCACTGTTAAACAATATCCATGAACCGGCATATGCTACCGGCAGGCCATTTTTAAAAACGGTATATCCCATATAGCTATCTATGGGATGCCTCCTGTGTACAACTATTCCCATTAATGCAATAGAAAAACCACGGGGCAAATGATAGTAAGAAACCAGGTTTGCAGCAGTAAAACTAATGGGGTCTATTTCTCTAAGATGACGAACCAGTATCATCCTGCTGCAATCAATAATCTGTTCAGCTTCTGTTTGTGTTAACTGCACACGGATGGGTTTTTCAAGAGACTGCTGCTGGTTAATATTTTTCCTGATGAGCGAGCGATGGGAATAAGTTTTTATTAAACGCTGTGGCAAACAGCAATGCTCCTTAAAATTAATTTCAACGTTTATGCCGATAGCATTCCAGAGTTCATCTTTTACTTCGGGGCGGATATTGCTGTTGTCAAAAATGGCAATCATCCTGTTCAGCAAATCTTTTTCTTTATTCATCAACTGCCCCAGCCAGCCCCTCCATTCTGCATTGGCATCCTGTAAAATTTCTGATGCTGTTTTGGGCATTACTGCACATAGAATAGATTGTATCTGGCGTTCGGGCATTTCAAAAGAACTGAGTTTTATTTGAGTGGCACGTGTTTGTCTCAGCCATTTTACCATCTCAAAACTAAATGCTGCACAAACCGAAGAACCGGTGATGCCGGTATTATGCAAACTTAATTTCAAATTTTCATTGGCAGGTATATGTTCTTCAAACTGCTGTAAACATTGCCCGGCCAGTTTGTAAATGATTTTATTATCGGGATAAGCAATAATAAAAAGTAAAGCATCATACCAGCTCTGCAAATTTTTTTTACCCTTAACGGGCTGGCTGCTGATGGCATGTAGTAAATGCATTTTTTCTGAGGCCCATTGTTTTCCATAACGGTTGCGTATGGCATTGAGCTGGGCAATGAGTGCATTTAATTTATTCATGCAGGCTGTTGTTATTTAAATAAAAATTCGCTTTTATTTGCGAATGTAAACAATGGTTGAGTTTTTTCCGTGCTTTAATTTAAGTGCAGTTGCCTGCTAGTATATAATGCCTGTCTTTACAGCAGGATATTTGTTTATGAGAACAGAAGTTTAGGCCAATTATGATATCATTATTGCATTTGTAAATGCAAAACAATATATCCTGCAGTATGGTTTTATTATATCTATTTCCTCACGGAAAGTATTTTATTTTAACAACAGATGATGCAATAAAAAATTTTATAATGGAACTGAACAGGGTAGGGTTATTCACAAAAATCTATAACAACTATATAGAAAGACCGGCTTAAAACAAAAAAGCCCAAAATACTTACTGCAGGAGCTGCAAATATTTTGAGGTTCTTAAAAATAAATTTAGTTTTTAAAATTTCCTTTAAACTCTTTCTTAAACTTTAAAAAGTCTGGTATAGAAACATTTTGTACATAACCACTTTCCGGGTGATGCATAACATATTCCTGGTGATAATTTTCTGCGGCGTAAAAAATTTTGTAGGGCAAAACCCCGGTTGCTATTTTGCTGCTGTATTTTTTTAAATCTGCAAGGTGCTTCATTTCTGCAATTATAATTTGTTTTTCATTTTCATTTTTATAAAATGCCACAGAGCGGTATTGGGTACCCACATCATTCCCCTGCCTGTTTACCTGTGTAGGATCCTGACTGGCAAAAAATGCTTTTACTAATGTTTGATAAGTAATTTTTGTGGAATCGTAAAATACCTGCACCACTTCTGCATGGCCGGTACTGCCGCTGCACACGCTTTCATAATCAGGGCGGGGTACGGAGCCGCCTGCATAGCCAGATACCGCATCTCTTACACCCACCAGGCTCTGAAATACAATCTCAGCATGCCAGAAACAGCCCTCACCAAAAGTAGCCACAGCTTCACTGGCAGTTTTTTGTTTTGTGCCTGCGGATATTTTAGTATTGTTATTTTGAGATTGTGCACAGGAAGAAATAACTACCAATGCCATTATTACAAATAGATTTTTCATTCGTTAATTTTATTTATATACAAATTTACCTTACTAAAAGATGTGGTGCAGATGTTAAAAAACAAAACCGTGGTTATTTAATATTGAATCCTGTAATCCAATTTTCACAAAAACCGCTGGTACAATTTTTAATATTGTACAAACTCCGCCTGTAATAGTAAAAACGTTTTAAATTTCCGAAGACAAATTTCCATGTTACGCTATGGATGAAGGAACGGAATGAGCCCTTACAGGCTGATATACTTACTATCCGGCTAATGCTTACAGATGCAGTTACTTTCAAAACCCTTCTTGTAAAAGAATTGATTTAAATTACATACTTAAAAACATTTTTTTTATCAGCAATTAAAAATATACTATCATGGGATTTAATCAATACCACGAGCCGGCACAAGAGCTATCTCAGGAATCCAGGACATTTGCCCGGATGATAACATCTTTAACAGAAGAAGCAGAAGCCATAGGCTGGTACGAGCAGCGGATATCTCTTGAAAAAGATAAGCAGGCAAAGGCTATCATGGAAAATGCTCAGCAGGAAGAGATGAAACATTTTGGAATGGACCTTGAATTTTTACTTCGCAAAAAAACAGTGTGGCGTGATGTATTAAAGGAAATTTTATTTACCACCGGCGATATTGTAAAAAGAGGAAAAGAAGGGGAAGAAAAAGCAGAGTAGTTACTTTTATTCATGAGTTAGGATAGGGGTGCAGGTACAAGCAGTTAATTTTTAAATAATGCATGTTATAAAAAACATTCTCCTTTCCGGAGCAGATAATTTGCCCATTACACTTGATCTTTTTTTTGAAGAAGAAAAGGCAAAGCGCCCGGTGGTTATTTATGCGCATGGCTTTAATGGGTTTAAAGACTGGGGTAATTTTGATATAGTGGCCAGGCAGTTTGCAGCAGCAGGCTTTGTAATGCTGAAATTTAATTTTTCGCACAATGGTACTACGCCGCAGCAGCCGGAAGAATTTGTAAACCTGGAGGCATTTGGAAATAATAATTATTCAAAACAACTGACAGATCTGCTATTTGTTACAGACTGGGTTTGCAATCCGGAAAATGGATATAGGGCTGCCATGGATATACAGCAAATTTATTTGATAGGCCATAGCATGGGTGGAGGTATTTGCATACTGCATGCAGCGCAGGACAACAGGATAAAAAAATTAATTACATGGGCCTCTGTAAGCGAATGTAAAACTCCCTGGGGAAACTGGCCACAGGATAAAATGGAGCAATGGGAAAAAACTGCTGTGCAGTATTATACCAACAGCCGCACCAGCCAGCAATTGCCTTTGTATTACCAGTTGTACGAAGATTATGTACATAACAGCGAAAAGCTACACATTAAAAAAGCCATTGAAACGCTTCTTATACCTATACTTATTTGCCATGGAACTGAAGATGCTGCTGTACCCATACAAAAGGCATTTGAATTAAAAAGCTGGCAGGCATCTGCACAATTATTTACCCTGGAAACGGATCATGTTTTTGGAAGGAAGCATCCCTGGATAAGTGAAGATTTGCCTGCTCCAATGCAGGTAGTAGTAGATAACAGTATTAAATTTTTGCTGTAAAATTTGTAAGGGGTTTAGATTACCCGGCTCAGTGGCAAAAAAGGTCACCTGGATAAGGTGACCTTT
>JAYVGA010000320.1:0-5438 GCA_043772635.1 Chitinophagaceae bacterium | reverse complement strand
ATTGAACATTGATTATTGAACATTGATTATTGAACATTGATTATTGAACATTGATTATTGAACATTGATTATTGAACATTGATTATTGAACATTTGTTCTTAAGTAAACGACATTGATTCACCATTCAGCATTCACCATTCAGCATTCACCATTCACCATTCACTTTCTCAAACCAACTCAATTACCGTTATCTCCGGCAGCACCCCCACCCTGCCCGGGTAGCCGATAAAACCAAAACCACGGTTTACATATAATTTTTGTTTACCGCCTTCGTACAGGCCAGCCCACTGCTTATACATGTATTGCACCGGGCTCCATTTAAAGCCGGGTAGTTCTACCCCAAACTGCATGCCGTGTGTGTGGCCGCTAAGCATAAGGTCTACATCTTTATACAGCGTGGTTACTTCTGCTTCCCAATGGCTGGGGTCGTGGCTCATTAAAATTTTAAAAGGATATTTTTGTGTGCCTGCATGGGCTTCCTGCATTTTGCCATGTTTGGGAAACCTTCCTTTGGCACTCCAGTTTTCTATACCTATCACGGCTATCTGTTCCTTATCTTTTTCCAGCACCACATGTTCATTCATCAGCAGTTTCCAGCCAATATCTGCGTGCACCTGTTTTAAATTTTCAAGGTTTTGTATTTTGCTTATCCCATCAATGGGCCACTGCACATAATCGCCATAGTCGTGGTTGCCCAGGGTAGAAAAAACACCCATGGGCGCTTTAAGTTTTGAAAACACTTCTTTTAATAATTCCATTTCGGTGGCCTTATCATTTACCAGGTCGCCGGTAAAAAGAATAAGGTCTGGTTTTTCCAGCATTATTTTTTCTACCCCTGCTTCCACTGCCTTTACATCAAGCAGGCTGCCGCTGTGAATATCGCTTATATGAATAATTTTTAAACCCTTAAAAGCAGCAGGTAAATTATCGTAAGCCAGTTGTAATCTTTTTATTTCGTAATTGTATTTATTGCTAAAACCATAAATAAGACTGCTGAATAATGTGCCGCCGGCAGCAATACCCAACCAGCTTAAAAATACAGAACGGCTTATGCCATCGCCTCCCATATTTTCTGCTTCGGTATTATTAAAAAATAATTTACCGGCAGCCCATTGAATAAGACGGCGCAAATCATCAGTTAAAAAAAATATCATGGCAGTTAATTTTGCCAAAAACAAACCTATTATAGTGGCAAATAAATAAGTGCGGATTTTTCTGCCCAGTACTTCCTGCCCGGTAAATACAAAGAGCAGAAACCCAATTACAGCAAGCACCGTAATGCTCCAGTAAATAACCCCGATGATTAATTTTGTTTTGGGAGCAAGCCCCTGCGAAACTGTTTTAATGGCCAGGTAAAAATAATAATCCAGCGCCAGCATAATAGACAGAAATATAATTACCCCGGTAGGTGTACGCATGTTTTTATATTGAAAGTAAAATTAAAATTGCACAAATTCATTCAATTGTATTTGTATAGCTGTTAAAGTATTTTCATCTGCAAACCTGCCTGCAGTATTCATCATTTTATCTACCAAACTAATGGGCAGGCGGTTGGGATGCACCAGCATTTTCATATGCAGCAGTACCCCGGTTAAATGTTCCATACCACGCAGGTTTCCGGCCCTGCCCGTAGAAATACCCACCAGCAATACTTTTTTATTGCTCCATACTTTTTTAATATCCGTATTATCTATCATAAGTTTTAAAATGCCCGGGTAAGAACCGTTATACTCCGGCATAATGATGATAAATTTTTGAGCAGGTATCAGTATCTCCTTTTCTGCAGTAATAAAAGAAGCATCTCTTACCGTACCATCTATTTGGTCCAATGCATAAATATGGGCATCAATCCTGTTTTGTTCCCCTAAAATTCTGCGGTATTCTTCTGCTACCTTCCTTGTATTATTATCCAGCCTGTTAGAACCCGATATGATCGTTATCATGTATTTGCTTTAAGTAATTTGACCTTTTGGGGTATAACATTAATAAAGTATTATTGTTCCCAATTTTATACCGTTTAATTAATTTTGCCAACTTGACACATTTTAAACAAATACCGTGAAATTATTCCGATGTTTGCCAAAAAGCTACCATCTGTAATAAAATAGCTGATTAAAAAATATTTACGGGCAGATATCGTACAATACAACAAATAAAATATAAGTAACGCATGGCAAGAATAATAGGAATAGCTAACCAAAAAGGGGGCGTAGGAAAAACCACTACGGCCATAAACCTTGCGGCCAGTCTTGCTATTTTAGAATATAAAACTTTACTGGTAGATGCAGATCCGCAGGCCAACAGTACTACGGGTATTGGATTTGATTTGCACAATGTTACCAAAAGCCTGTACGATTGCATGGTAAATGAGGCCGATGCAAAAGAAGTGGTGCTTAAAACAGATATTCCCTGCCTGCATCTTATTCCATCGCATATAGACCTGGTGGGTGCCGAAATAGAAATGATAAATTATCCCAACCGGGAAAGTGTTTTAAAAAGAATACTGGAACCCCTGAGAGATGAATATGATTTTATTGTGATAGACTGCTCCCCTTCTCTTGGCCTTATTACCGTAAATGCACTGGTAGCTGCAGATAGTGTGGTGGTGCCGGTGCAAACAGAGTTTTTTGCGCTGGAAGGTTTGGGCAAATTATTAAACACCGTAAAAATTGTACAGAACCGCCTTAACACCGAACTTAAAATTGAAGGCATATTAATGACGATGTATGATGGAAGATTAAGGCTATGCAACCAGGTGGTAAGCGAAGTGAGACGCCATTTTGAAGACATTGTTTTTAGCAGCATTATACACAGAAATACCAGGCTTAGTGAAGCACCCAGTTTTGGCAAGCCTGTAATATTATACGACAGTGATAGTAAAGGAGCCATCAATTATTTAAATCTTGCAAAAGAAATTTTGCAGAAAAATAATATGACGAAGATTAAGCAGGAAGAGAAGATAATTAAATAGTCGGCAGTCGGGAGTTGAGAGTCGGGAGTTGAGAAAGTAATGAATAAGGCATTTATAAATTTAAACATACAGCTTTACGATCATGGGAGATTTTAAAGATTTAATAGTTTATCAAAAAGCTTATCAACTTTCAAAAGATATTCATAAGATAACACAAAATTTTCCGCCCGAAGAAAAATACAGCCTGATAGATCAGATTCGCAGGTCTTCAAGATCTGTTTGTGTAAATCTTGCAGAAGCCTATAGAAAAAGAAGATACAAACCTCATTTCATTTCAAAGCTTTCTGATTCAGAAACAGAAAATACTGAAACAGGTGTTTGGCTTGATTTTTCATTTGACTTCAAATATATTTCAAAAGAAATATTTGATGATTATTCTTTTCGAAATAATGAAGTAGGGAAAATTTTATACTATATGATTAATAATCCTGACAAATTTTTATAATAACGCAATAATATTCGCATACTCAGAACTGATGACTTGCAACTAAGAACTTACAGAAATTTTTATAATATGGCTATTATATTCGCACACTCAGAACTGATGACTTAAACTAAGAACTTGCAGAAATTTTTATAATATGGCTGTTATATTCGCACACTCAGAACTGATGACTTAAACTAAGAACTTGCAGAAATTTTTATAATATGGCTGTTATATTCGCAAACTCAGAACTGATGACTTACAACTAAGAACTTATTATGACACAACCAAACAAAAAAGACGCACTCGGCAAAGGAATCCGGAGCCTATTGCAAAACATAGATGCAGATTTAAAAAATGCATCCGGCGATCTTAAAAAAGAAGTAATTGAAAGAGCTGCTGCCACTGCACGTATTGCGCTTGATCTTATAGAAACAAACCCCAACCAGCCAAGGAAAGATTTTGATGATACCGCACTGAGCGAACTTGCTGCTTCTATAAAAATGCACAATATTATTCAGCCTCTTACCGTAATGCCGCTGGCTAATGGTAAGTACCGCTTAATAGCCGGCGAAAGAAGATTGAGGGCTTCTAAAATTGCAGGTCTTAAAGATGTACCCGTTTACATAAGAGAAGCCAACAGCAGCCAGTTATTAGAGCTGGCACTGCTGGAAAACCTGCAGAGAGAAAATCTTAATGCCATTGAAATAGCCCTGAGTTATAAACGCCTTATGGAAGACCTGGAATATACACAGGAGCAGGTGGCAGAGCGCATGGGTAAAGAAAGAAGTACCGTAACCAATTATATCCGTTTATTAAAATTGCCGCCCGATATACAGGTAGCCGTAAGAAATGGGGTAATAAGCATGGGCCATGCAAGAGCATTAATAAATGTAGATATGATAGACAAACAATTGTTTATTTTTTCTGAAATTAAAAACAAAGCCCTCTCGGTAAGGCAAACAGAAGACCTGGTAAGAAAACTGTACACCGGCAATACTGCTGTTAAAACATCTGTAAAAACCGCTATGCCGGCTGCTTATAAAAAAATAGAAGATAATTTAGCTTCGCAGTTTAGCACCAGGGTAAAACTTAACCACAATAAAAAAGGCAATGGCAGTATTTTATTTGAGTACTACTCCCTGGAAGAGCTGAATGCTTTGTTGGAGAAAATGAATGTGAAAGTAAGCTGATGCTCTTAAAAAATAACTGCACGCAGAGAAGCTGAGGACGCAGAGAAAAAATATTGACTTTGATGAAGGGTGAATACCTGTTTAAAAAATAACTGCACACAGAAAGCTGAAGGCGCAGAGAAAAAATATTAATTATCATGAAGGGTGAATGCCTGTTTAAAAAAATATTTACCGCTATACTGTTGTGCTGCATTTGCAGCGGCTATATTGCTGCGCAGGATATTAAAATAGCTGCAGACTCTTCAAAAAAAACAGCACAGCCATTTGCTAAAAAAGCAGTGGCCGACACCGTTAAAAAATACAATCCCAATATTGCAGTACGCCGTTCTTTAATGCTGCCCGGCTGGGGCCAGGCCACCAATAAAAAATACTGGAAAATTCCGCTGGTGTATGGCGCACTGGGCACTACAGCTTTTATTTTTTTTAGAAATATAAAAGATTATAAAGATGCTAAGAATGCATATATACTTGCTTCAGATACTTTTCCTGCAAACGATTACCTTATAAAACAACCTTACTTCAGCGTAAAAGATCAGCCGGAAAGGATACGTGTATTTCGTAATGCTGTGCGGCAGAATATAGATTATTCTGTTTTGTTTTTTATTGCCTTTTGGGGATTAAACGTAGCCGATGCTGCAGTAGATGCACACCTTAAAACATTTAATGTAAGCGATGATCTGAGCCTGCAGATTAAGCCAGGGTACAGCCCCATGGCTAATACCAAGGGTCTGAGTTTGGTACTGCATATTGGCAAATAATTAAAGAGCCGTACATGGTTTCCCTGAAAAATAATTTATACAAATAAAATGAACAACGCAATCAATTCCCCCTTCAGGGGGTTAGGGGGTT